>JAHEJH010000324.1 GCA_024638905.1 Luminiphilus sp. | reverse complement strand
CTGCGTAGCCATCACCGATGCAACGAGCGAGATAAGAAGAGTTCTGATGTGCCAGAAATGTCGAAACAGCGGCATTGGTGCGTCCTTTCACACGTGGGCATGGTGTGAATACGCGTAGGCGCCGTCCCGGATCAGCTTCGACGGGGTTTGAGTGGTTGGCACAGGAACAGCAGTAAAGCAGCCACCCGTGAAGGGTGGCGTTGACGCGATGTTTTTCTGGGTAAAACAGGCGGGCGGCGTGTCAGGCCGCTTTAGGCTGCGCGCCTTACGCCGCCAACACCGCGCTGGGTGTCGAGCGCGCCAGTGCCCACTCGTCCTCGGTCATTTCGGCCTCGATATCACCGAATAGCGGGGTAGAAAGGTATCGCTCTCCCGTATCCGGCAGTATGCACAAGATCACAGAGCCCGGCGCTGCGCGCTGCGCCACATCCAATGCCGCAGCAAACGTGGCGCCACAGGAGATACCGCAAAAAATGCCTTCTTTTTGCGCCAGGGCCTGCGCGGTAGCGAAAGAGGTGTCCGCCGATACTGGCACCACTTCGTCGATGTAACCCTTGTCGATGGATTCCTGAGCGACCAGCGGGATGAAATCCGGTGTCCAGCCCTGAATCATGTGCGGTGCCCAGGCGGGATGGCTGCCACTTGCGGAGCCGTCTTCGCGACGTTCCTGTGTTCGCCCATCAGACAGCAGCGCGGCGCCATCAGGCTCGGTGGTGATGATCTTCGTTTCTGGTCGCTCCGCACGGAGCACACGGGCCACACCCGTCATGGTGCCCCCGGTGCCATAACCGGAGACAAAGTAATCGAGTTGCTCGCCCTCAAAGGCATTCATGATCTCGCGCGCCGTGGTGCGCTCATGAATATCGGCATTGGCGGGGTTTTCAAACTGTCGTGCCATAAACCAGCCATTGGATTCGGCCAGCTCCCGGCACTTGGTGACCATGCCCATGCCTTTCTCTTCCTTGGGCGTCAGAATGACCTTGGCACCCAAAAAGCGCATCAGCTTGCGGCGCTCAACCGAGAACGTCTCCACCATCACCGAGACAAACGGGTAGCCCTTGGCCGCGCAGACCATCGCCAACCCAATTCCAGTATTACCGGAGGTCGCCTCAATCACGGTCTGCCCGGGCTTCAGTTCACCCGAGGCTTCCGCCGCCTCAATGATGCCCATGGCCAGTCGGTCTTTGACCGACCCCAGGGGATTAAAAGCCTCGATCTTTGCCCACATGGTCACGTGATCCGGGGCGAGATGGTTGATTTTGACGATGGGCGTATCACCCACGGTCTCAACGATGTTCTGGAATTTACCGCGCGCCATAGCTGTGATGTCTTGGATTGTTGTTCGGGAACGAAACGCTACCTCAAGCCGGCCGCGACAACAAGGCAAGCGGGGTGACGAGAGTGCCTAGCCAGAGCAAATCTGCTACTTACTTCGGTTGCCTCGGCACCCATTGACCCAGCTGCCGAGCCGCTGCGAGCGAGTTATACCGCCATCGCTTCATCGAGACTCTGATGTCGGAGCTTTGCGAGAAATTCCCCGGGTGACGTGGGACGCCCTCGGAAGAACCCTTGATGCTCCGTGATACCCACGCCAGTCAGCATTGATTCCTGCTCCGCCGTTTCGATCCCTTCTGCTATCAATTTCATGCCCAGAGAGTTTGTTAGCTGGCGTACATGCCTCAGAATAGTGATGCACCGTTCTGAGCGCCTGCCATTAGCAACAAACTGTCTGTCGAGCTTCAGAATGTCGGCATCAACATTCGCTATCCGCTCAAGGTTGCTATGACCAACGCCAAAATCATCGATGGCAAGTTTGACGCCAGAGTTTCTCAGCACCACGAGATCTTCATCATCGATGATGGTACCCACTGGCCCAGAGCCCTGTTCGGTGATCTCAATGACCCATCCTCGCAGGTCTGTTGGCTTACGTCGTAATGGCTCAATGACTCGAGACTTGAACGCGGCGCTTTTGAGGGCTTCGGCTGTGTAATTGAAATGCACGTTAATCGGTGTCGCTGAACGAATCGCTGAGAAAAGTTTTTGCCTCTTTTCCAGGAGGTGATTCATATAAGGGGCTTGCCATTCCAAAGAGACAAACGTGCTGAGATAGTGGTCAAGGGGCACGATCGAGCCATCTTCGAGCCGCCATCGCAGCAGACATTCAGCGCCTGAGATGTTTTGCGTTGTTGTATTGAAGAATGGCTGCACCGCGTAGCTAATCTGATCAGAGAGAATCGCCGCACCCACTTCGCGCGCAGGGATCTCTAGAGCACTCTCTTCGTCAGTAGCCATGCGTGGATTCCATTCCAAAGCAG
>JAHEJH010000236.1 GCA_024638905.1 Luminiphilus sp. | reverse complement strand
TGTTCCCGTGCGCTCCCGGGCGTACAAGGCACTGGTGACCGCCTGGCAGGCGGTGTAAGCAGTGATTTTGTCGCAGAGTAAAGAGCGGATGAACGCGGGGGAATCGTCGCCGCCCTGCGTAGCCGCCATCCCTGAATGGGCCTGAATGATCGGGTCGTAGGCAGGTGCCCGGCGGAGCGGCCCTTCGGTGCCGAAGCCCGAAATAGCCATGTAGACCAGCCGCGGGTTGATCGCTCTCAGTGCATCGCAACCCAGATTCAGGGTGTCCATCGTCCCCGGGCGAAAGTTGTGTATGACCACGTCTGCCTGAGAGGCCATGTCGCGGATGACCGCCTGGCCCGCCTCAGTTTTGAGATCGATCTTGATGGATTCTTTGCCGCGGTTGCAGCCGGCAAACAATGAAGAGATGCTGCCCTTGCGCGCCCCGATGTAGCGCATGGGGTCCCCCCCATCACTGGGCTCCACTTTGATCACCCGCGCGCCCTGTTCGGCGAGCATCATGCTGGCGAGTGCCGCGGTGATCATGGTGGAGAACTCGAGAATGGTAATGCCTTCCAATGGTTTCATATCGTTACCCCGGTGAAGCATCTTTTTGCCCTGCAATGTGGCACTGGCTGAAGAACGCCCTGACTTTTAGAAGATGTTATTCGACGTATTGGTTTCTCTAACTTAGGACCTAAGTCCGCCAAAGGCAATCTCGTCTGCGCTGGTAGAGACGTCTCGCCAATGTCATTCTGTCAGGTGAATAACCATAACAATCTCACACGGGGACCCTCCCGACAGGAGTGACATCATGAATCGAATTTTATTCGTTGTGCTGTGGGTTTTCATGACCGGCGTCCGCGCAGACGAGGCGGCGGTGCTCGATAAAGACTTCCGTACCATGATGCAGTGGTTTCCCGGGGTTTATGACAATCAGGAGCAGGTCTACTTTGAGGCGGAGCAAGAGGTCGATGAGGCGCTGCGTCACGAGCGCATTCACCATGTTTTCGAGCCGGTAGACCTACCCGCTTTTGGTGAGCACGTGTTTTATGTGCAGCAACACCTCAACGACGACCCTGCCGAGATATATCGCCAGCGTATTTACACCTTCCAGCCCGACTACGATGAGGGCGCCGTCCGACTGACTATTCATATTCCCAATGATGTTGCATCACTGGTAGACGCCCATCTCGACCCCACCAAGCTGACGGGGCTACTGCCTGAACAGACGCGCGTCCTGCCCGGATGTGACGTGTTTTGGCGGCGGCAAGACAATCACTTTGTCGGCTATATGCAACCGAATGCCTGCTCCTATGTGTCGAGCGAGAGCGGCAAACGCATTATTTTTAATGACGATTTGCTGCTGACTGAGGACGCCCTCTGGATCAGCGATCGTGCCCAGGATGAAGAGGGTAATCGGGTGTTTGGTCACCCGACCGGTGTGCCGCACAAGAACCGGAAAGCGCGGCGCTTTGAGTGCTGGATGACCGCCATGCGGCGTGACGGTGAGTGGACCTTTCGCCGCGGCCTTGAGATCTACGATCAGGGCGGCATGGTATGGCTGGAAACCGAGGAGCAACCGCCCGAGAAGGTGGGGATCAAGATGCGCAACGTACGCTGGCCTTATGGCAATAACCGACCATCACTGGTCTTGTATGCGTATCGCCCCGACGAGGATCGCGCCGTCTCTTATGCTTGGGCAGATCCATCTGCGCAGCGAATTGGCATCAATCTGAGATGGATGCAGGCCAGCTGCACGCTGGCGTCACGATGAGACGGATGCCTCTTTTCAAACTGGGCGCGTTGACAGCGCCTCTATCGCTATCCTGCATCTGCCTGCTGATGCCAGTGTGGGCTTTAGCTGAAGAATTGTCGGATCCCGTTGCGGCTGGCTGGCAAGGCGAAACGGTATGCGAAGTCCTGCGCGAGGATGCTGAGCTCCGTATATTCCGGTGCACGTTCCCGCCCGGGGTGGGTCATGAGCGGCACTTTCATCCACGACATTTTGGATACGCGTTATCTGGAGGAACGATGCGGATTACCAGTGACGCCGGCACTCGGGAGGTGACACTCAAGACCGGGAGCTATTTTTTCAGCGAGGGCATCGCATGGCATGAGGGCCTGAACGTCGGCGATACGACGGTTTCGTACCTCATGATAGAGCCAAAATAGACCCCCGAGGGTTTGTGCGCGAAATCGCGCAAACGCAGGCCTGGCGGGGCCCGTGGCCTGTTGCAAAATCTTTAAAGCCGTTCGGCGCAGCGAGGCATCTCTGCGGGCTGATCCTCAGATTGAAAAATCTCGTGCTAGAGGCATCCAAACGCCGCAATTACGCATAAAAAGCCCAGTAATCAGCACAAATTGGATGGCTTCTGTCATGAAAGCATTGGTGAAAAAACACGCCGAGGAGGGACTGTGGCTCGAAGATGTCCCGATTCCGGTGGTGGGCGGTAACGATGTACTGATCAAGGTCCATAAAACCGCCATCTGTGGCACCGATGTGCACATTTACAACTGGGACGATTGGGCGCAAAAAACGATTAAGACCCCGATGACGGCGGGCCACGAGTACGCCGGCGAGATCGTCGAGCTGGGCGCCAACGTCATGGGTCTTCAGGTGGGCGATATTGTCTCGGGCGAGGGCCACATTGTGTGCGGCCGTTGCCGCAACTGCCTCGCGGGACGTCTGCATTTGTGCCCCAACACCCAAGGAGTCGGCGTCAACCGTGACGGCGCATTCGCCGAGTACGTGGTGATTCCGGCAACCAATGTGTTTAGACCCAGTGTCTATCTACCGACCGATCTCCTGAGTATTTTTGACCCCTATGGCAACGCCGTTCATACGGCTTTGTCATTCAATATGGTGGGTGAAGACGTCATCATCACGGGTGCGGGGCCCATCGGCATCATGGCGGCGATGGTCGCGGGTCACTGTGGCGCGCGCAATGTGATCCTGACCGACGTCAATGAATACCGGTTGGATCTGGCCAAGCGCATTGTGCCCAAAGTGCAGCCCATTAATGTGGCTAAACAGGAAATCACCCGGAACTTCATGGAGAGCCTTGGGATTCTCGAGGGCTTTGATGTGTGTCTCGAAATGTCAGGTTCACCCGCGGCCTTCAGAGATGTACTCAGTAAGATGATCAACGGCGGCAACATCGCAATGCTGGGCATCATGCCCGACGATACGGGCATCGACTGGACCGACGTGGTCTTCAAAGGGTTGAACATCAAGGGTATTTACGGTCGCGAGATGTATGAGACCTGGTACAAGATGGTGATGATGATCCAGAGCGGCTTGCCGATCGAGCGCATCATTACGCACCGCTTTCACTACAGCGAATTTCAGGAAGGCTTCGACATCATGCGCTCGGGCCAGTCGGGAAAAGTGATTTTGGATTGGAAGGACTGACATGAGTTATCAGGCAGCCAAAGAGAGCTACGCCGCAGAGATCGCCGAGATCAAAGCAGCCGGGCTGTGGAAGACCGAGCGCGTCATCGCCTCAGAGCAAAAGAATGACATCACCCTTGAGGGCGGTGCCAATGTGGTGAACATGTGCGCCAATAATTACTTAGGGCTCGCTAACAACGCCGAGGTGATGCAGGCAGCGAGTGACAGCCTCAGCCAATGGGGTTTTGGGGCCGCATCCGTGCGATTTATCTGTGGCACTCAGGGTATCCATAAAACGCTGGAGCAGCGGGTCAGTCAGTTTTTAGGTATGGAAGACACCATCCTTTATGCGGCCTGCTTTGACGCCAATACGGGATTGTTTGAGACGATTCTCGGCCCAGAGGATGCGGTGATCTCAGACGAGCTAAACCACGCGTCCATTATTGACGGTGTCAGGCTCTGCAAAGCGTCACGCTATCGCTACCGAAACAATGACATGGCCGATCTTGAAGCCAAGCTTCAGGAAGCGCGCGACGCGGGCGCCCGACGCATTCTGATTACGACTGATGGCGTGTTCTCTATGGATGGCACGGTCGCCCAACTGGATGCGATCTGTGATCTGGCCGATACATACGGCGCAATGGTCCATCACGACGACTGTCACGCCACCGGCTTCATGGGTGATCAGGGCCGCGGGGTTCATGAATACTGCGGCGTAATGGATCGGGTAGACATCATTACCGGCACCTTTGGTAAGGCATTGGGCGGCGGATCAGGAGGCTTTACTGCAGGTCGTCAGGAGATCATCGATATTCTTCGGCAGCGCTCACGGCCCTACCTTTTCTCCAATACGCTTGCCCCGGCTATTTGCGCGGCTTCGTTGAAAGTGCTCGATATGCTCGAGGCGTCAACGGTGCTGCGCGATACGCTCCACGAGAACACGCGGTACTTTCGTGAGCAAATGCAGGCTAACGGATTTGCTATACCGGAAGGCGATCATCCCATTGTGCCGGTGATGCTGGGCGATGCAGTCGTGGCACAAAAAATGTCAGAGCGTCTGCTAGCGCTCGGCATCTATGCCATCGGGTTTTTCTATCCGGTTGTGCCGCAGGGCAAGGCGCGCATCCGCGTCCAGATTTCCGCGGGCCACACCAAAGAGGATCTGGACAAGGCGGTGACCGCTTTTGCCACCGCTCACGGTGAGATTGCCGCCTAGGAGTTCGTTTTCGCAGGCCAGTGGTGTGCGTGCATCGCCCCAAGCTTGCGCGGTCTTAAGGAAGCAGCGGCCCAACCGCAGTTGGTGAGCGGGGCGGTGTCAGAGCGGCCACGCCAGAGCGAGAGCCGCTTTTAGTTCAGAACGTTGTAGCCCCGTCCGCGCATACAGTTCTTCACGATCTGGTCCGTCTGCGCGCTGGCATTGGCGCTCGCGGCGCGACGGTTGCGACTGTTGCGGCTGGCGGCAGCAATCACGCCGATCCCTGCACCTTTCTTGGCGGCTTTTGAGCCGGATCCACCGCTAATGGCGCCTGCGGTGGCGCCAACGGCCGCGCCTCGTACTGCAGTACCGGCTACGGCTTCACGTTGTGGCGCATCGGGCTGATTTTGCACAGCAAGGCCTTCGCATTGCTGCAGGTCTGTTTGGTACTGGGTGTAGTCCTGCACCTGAGACATATCCACCACCACGTTGTTGGCGTGGGCAGCCTGAATACCGATAACCATTACAGAGGCTATCGATAGCATTGTTTTCATTGTCATAACGTCACTCCCTGACATAAGCCGTCATGTTCACTCGGTGGAGCAGTTTAACCGGTTTGCCCCGCCACAGATCGCGGGCGGGGCATCAAAAAGTGACAGCTTCGCTATTGGCGCGGATAGGCCTTCAGGAACTGAAGCTGGGTCGTGTTCACGTTCACTCGCATTCCCGCGGTCTCCTTGGCGAAGGTCGCGTAAGCGGGGTGGGCGAACAGCGCTTGCTGAATTTGATCGAGCTGGGTCAAATTCTCTGCACCTAGGTATACCCAGTTGGTGAACATGTCGTTACCAAAACCGACCAGATCATTACCCCAGGATCGCAAGCCGACATCTTCAGCCGCGGCGCTCATCATCTTGGCATAGGCTGTCGCATACGCGCGCTGGTTCTGAGGCTCAATGATCACATCAAACTTTGCGAAGACGAGGTCCTGATTCCAGTCCCCCTCTTCGAGGAGTGCAAAGCCCAGATATTCCCGAGTGGGGATCACGCCTGCCGCGTTGAGATCAGCTAGAAACTCAAGGCCACCGGGGCAGCTGCGGAAGATCTCTGCGGCTTTCTCCTGATCCGCCGCATTCTGATAGGTGTTGATGAAGAAGTGCGTTGATTGGTATGCGCCGTTAAACACTTCCTCGGCCAGACCCACATCCGCTGGATAGGCTTTACCGCAGTCTGAGGCGTAGAATTTGTCGGTCGCTGCGACCACGGCGGCCGGGTCCGGCGCGATGAAATGATAAAACCCGTAGTACTTGCTGTTAGGTCGGTGGTTGTCAGCGAGCGCGAGTGCAGAGAAGAGCGCCGCGAGTAGCGTCACAAAAAGTTTCATGTTGTTCCCCCTAGTTTTTGGTTCGCCGTACAGTCTCTGACATACGGCCCGTGGATCTGACGCTCCCTGTCTCGCTTGGCTCTACGCGGCTTCTGCGTGGAGCTCCTTCATGCCATCAAAGGTCATGGTGTCGACGATATTGCCGTCATCGTCGAGAATCTCGTAGATCGGCCCGTCACAATAAGGTCGCAGGCTGAACAAAATAATGACGTCTGTATCGCCGCCACCTTCGGTATGCGGCTCCGGGTCAGCCTTGCCGGCTTTATATGTCCCTGCCGGGCGCACTTCCTTGAGCTCACCTTCTGGCGTGTAGATTCGATGCTCACCTTTGACGACAAAGGTGTGAAACGCAGCGACGTGTCGGTGGAGCACAATTTTCTCGTTTGCCGCAAATCGGAATAACACGTCGACGATTTTGGCTGTCTCGTCGACATCCAAGATCGATAGCCACACGTTCTCCACGTCGGGCAGTTCGCGCCAGGTAATCGCGTTTTCGTCAAAAGCATTGATGTCCAGCATGTGGTTCCCCCTTTAGTTGATATTGTTTTTATCAATATCTACCACAAAAACGTGACTGCCGCTGTTTCTCTACATATTTGCATCTGGCGCAACGGGCCAACGCTTTGGCGCATCGAGAGAAGGCGAGTGCTCGGTCGAGAGCCATAATGAAACGGATTTCAGGGTGAGCCACTGCTCCGGAAGCACCGCTCCACTGAAGTTGAGTCACGGACGACCTCGATGCCAAGGACGGCATTCACTAACGGGAGGCGGTGAGATGGATCTATATCAGCGAATGAGTGATCGCAGCATGGCGAAGCTCTACTGGATTGCCCGGCACTGTGGCGACTTTGCGACTGCCAATGACATTTTGCAGGCGCTGAAGCAGCGCACCGAGTCAGGCGCTCGGTGCACGCGGCGTTGCAAAGTAGCGGCCTGAATCGTTATTCGTAGCGAGAGTCCCTTGCGACCAACGAGGCCTGCCCTTGCCGACAGCCGAAGCACCGATCATTATATGTTCTGAGTAAGCGAGCAGATTGGTCATGAGCAACGCCCCGCAAAACCCTGATGGCGAACGCCCCAAGTGGCGCGGTCGAACCGAAGTCTTATTACTGGTTGCAGGCGGTCTGATTCTGCTCTTACCGACAATCGCGATATTTCTGGCAGGCGCCGGGTAACGTCATGGCGAAACGCTGCGCGCCCGCCACCGAGCGAAACCGCGAAGCGATTCTAGCTGTCCTGCACAGCCATCTCCCTAATCAGGGCACGGTGTTGGAGATCGCTTCTGGCACAGGGCAACACGCCGTGTTTTTTGCCCAGCACCTCACCCCACGCTACTGGTTACCTACCGATATAGATGCGACCAATCTGGCATCGATAGCCGTCTGGCGCGAGGAAGCAGACGTGGCGAATTTATTGCCGCCTCGTCAGCTCGATGTGTGTGACCCGACGTGGCCAATTGATTCTGATCTACCCGCGCCGATCACGGCGATCGTGAATATCAATATGCTGCACATCTCGCCTTGGGCCTGCTGCGAGGCACTTTTTGCGGGCGCAGCTGAGATCCTGATTGGGGGCGCCGTCGTGATGCTCTACGGGCCATATAAGCGAGACGGGCTGCACACGGCGCCCTCTAACGCGGCGTTTGACGAGCAGCTCCGATCACAGGATCCGGAATGGGGCGTAAGAGATCTGGAGGCAGTCGTGGACGTTGCGGTTGAGCAGGGATTTGCTTGTCAAAAAGTTTATGAGATGCCGGCCAATAATCTGTCAGTGATATTTGAAAGAGGCTGAGTGCGGCGGAGGCGAAGTGGTTAACGGTACTGCAGAGCAGTCTATGAGTGCGGAAATTTGCCAAAAAGTAGCGAGTGAGCGGGCATAACTGAAGTGATGGGGAGCCTAAGATGAGCAGCCGTGTTTGGCGCGGGCTGGCATGGGCCAACTTTGGTTTGCTGGTTGCGGCGGCCCTCAAATTCATTCCGATTGGCATCTCTCTTACTCACGGCGTGACGCTAAGTGCCGATCAGATTGCGAGTGGCCTGGCTGATGAGCGGGCCTGGGCGCTCGATCTTATTTCTGACACGCCATACCTCTTGCTGGTCTGGATACTGGTCGCATTGCTGCTCCGATGCCAAACCGGTTACGCGATGATCAGACCTTGGCGATCCTGAATGTAATGCGCGTAACGCGCGCCTCCAAAAACATGCCTTGTTATCGCCGCACTGACTGGCAGTGAAAGCCACTGATGCTGGCATTGACTAGTACCGGATAGGAAAAGCGATTCATCGTTGAGAAGGCCGCTCACGATAGGCCCGCCGGCGGCGGGATAAGCATCAAGCTGCAACCCCATCCCGCTGGCTTTCAGGTACATTGACGATCACGAACCGTCACTGAGGTGCCCGTTTTGGAATTTTCTCTCTTAACCGCCGCCGCCGCGCTGATTGCCCTGGCCGGCGCTGTGTTTCATGGTGTGGTCGGCGGCAAAATCTACATGGGCCATATCAAAGCCAGTGAGCTCATGCCGCTGACCCAGTCATTGAGTCTGGTGTCTTGGCAGATGTTCACGGTCTTTCTGGTGGTGAGTGGCGCAACCCTGCTGTGCGTGGCGATGAAGCCGAATCTTGCTTTGCTTGCCTACCCGGTGCTGGTTGGCAATGCGTTGGGAGCAGCGCTCTTTTCGTTATTGGGCGTAACGGGCCACGCTAGGCTTTTAAAATTGCCGGGCATGTACCTGATGGCCCTCACCGCGCTTCTGGGTTGGCTAGGAATCGCCTGATCATGATCAGGCTCCGTTAGCATGTAGCGAAGGAGTGAAGCAGGGGTGCAGGGATAGGTGCAGAGATAAATGAACCATATGTTATGGAAAATAGAGCGATGATCATTGTGGTGGCAGCGCTGGAATTTGCCAGCCAATCGGATCGTGACAAGGCGGTGGCGCTAGTTGCGGATGTGCAACGACTAACCCGTGAAGAGGAGCCGGGCTGTCACGATTACTGTTTTGCGCCCGACCCGGCTGTGCCTACTCGCATGCAGGTTTATGAGTTATGGGAAGACAGCGACAGTCTGGCGGCGCACTTTGAGCATCCTTACTACGACCAAATGGCTAGTCTGCTGCGCGGTGTGGGGTTTGTGAGCAGCACCAATCAGGCCTATCTCATCGAACGGGGCGAGCCGGTCTACACTGAGGACGGTGGTAAAAAGACGGCGTTTTTTCAGGACTGATCGCACCGCCAGCGGTTTTCTGGATGCTTCAAAGCGTCTCGGGAGCGCCAGAGTGCTCTGCTGCTTTTCTCAGCGCAAAAGTCACTTGGCTACCGGCAGGACATCGAAACCTACGGTCATCCGTTCAACGTCGCTTTGCAGCGCCTCCGTGCCGTGCCAAACATACGAGGGAAAGATCGCCAGCGCGCCTTCTTCAGGTTGCAACCAGTGTTCGGGGCCGAGAGGCTCTCTCGCACGAAACCCCGGCTCACCAAATTTAATCCAACCCTCTTTGCCGCCTGCGCTGACCACATCGGGCACCGTTAAATAAAAGGCGCTGCTCAACCAACCGTGAGAGTGGTAATGGTTTTTATGGAAGCCCATTTTTCTCAACAGCACAGACCAGGAATCGGAGAATGTTATCTCCCCTGTGTATCGGTTGGAGACGGGGTGCTCCACGTTTGAGGGCAGCCCTTGAGCGAAGGATTGGATAGCGTTTGTGAGCCCCACCTTGAGGGCTTCGATAACGGATTCTTCCCGACTAAAAAGGTCATCAAGCGTTTGGGTGCCAAACTGCAGTGACTGCCCAACGGGATGATGCCGCGTGATATGAAGTGAAGTCAGATGCTCTCGGAGCGCCTGAAGGAATGTCATGAGATTGCCGTAGCCTTCGGGGGTCTCAATGTGTCGCATGCCCACGTACTTTTCATAATCCACAAGTTGGTCGTATTCGTCCCGGCGCCCCGCGTAGCGCAGCGCCGTGGCGTAGGTGGCCCGTATGTCTTGTCCGCAAGTCGCTGATGAGGTGAGTGGCTGCAAGTAGGCTACGGCCTCCTCATAATCGGCGCTAGCCGCCATGATGGCGGTAGCCAGCTCTAGAATATTGCGGGGTAGTGCTGGCAGCAGATGGTGCGCTTCCCTGGCCGCGCTTACTGCCTCATCAAACTCGCCCATTTCACGAAGGATGTGGCTGCGCTCACAGGCCAAATAGGCGCGAGTCTGCTCTGCGTCGATGGGTACAGCCGCCAATACCTGCAGTGCTTTATCACCTTGCTCTCCCAGCAGTAATTTGCGCGCGTAGGCGATGGCTAGTGACCCTGCGGACGGGTGCTGATCCAGTACCTCAGCGTATGAGCGCAAGTAGTCTCGATGTGCCAAGGTGCTCAGGTAACCGTTAAACCAGTCATGTAGCTCGGGATTGAGTGGGTCCAGCCGCAGTGCCTCGCGGTACTCGCTAATGGCCTCAGTTTCCTCGCCCGACAAGGCCAGGGCACTGGCCAGATTGGTGCGCACCTCTGGTGCGGTGGGCGCAGATGCTGCTGCCCGTTTCAGCGCGCGGCTGGCCTCTCTTGGACGACCCGATATCTTTTGAATCACGCCAAGACCATTGAGTGCCGCGGCATTTTCCGGATCCTGGGCCAGGACTTTCTCGAAATGCAGTGTGGCGGCGCGGTGTTGGCCACTGCGCTGCAGAGACTGTGCGAGACCAATGCGGGCATTGGTGTGCTCGGGCAGTTCCTCAAGGATGCCGGTGTACAGGGTGGTGGCCTCTTCGAGCCTTGATAGGGCAAGCAGCGCGCGTCCTTTGTTGATTCTTGCGGGTAGGTGTGAGGCCGCCGCCTCGAGGGCGCGGTTGTAGCAGTTCAGTGCCTCATCCTCACGGCCCATCTGCCGGTAGAGATTGCCGAGGTTGGTGACGACGGCTGGTGCAGCATGTAAATCGATCGATTGCCTAAAAGCGATCTCGGCCCCGGTTAGATCGAGCTGTCCTTTACGCGCCAGTGCAATCAATTGCCACACGTCGGCGTCGGCTGCTGACTGGTTGAGCAGGGGTGTGAGCAATGCCTCGGCATCGGCGTGTTGGTGATTTTGAATCAGGCCGATTGCCTGATTCAGCTGTTCAGCGGTCGCCATTTAGTGGCCTCTTATCCGCACGAATCCGCGCTGAAAACCTGACCTAGATGGTCTCACAGGCCGTACTCCACTGCATAATGCGCCTCCCGGCGCGCTTGCGCATTCAAACTGCTGCCAAGCGCTGTTAGCTGAGATAGAACAAATATGAAAACTGTCGCCCAACAACCCATGCTGATTGCAACGCTGGGCATCATGCTCTTTTCGATGATGGATGCGGTAATGAAGGGGCAGGCGTTGGCGATGGGCACTTACAACGCCATGTTCTGGCGCATGGCCATGGGGGCGCTCATCGTGGCGGTGCTGTATCTGCCCACTCGCCCCGTGCCGGCGTCGGGGCGGG
>JAHEJH010000321.1 GCA_024638905.1 Luminiphilus sp. | reverse complement strand
ATCGTGGACCTCGACCAGCACATCCAAACCGGCCTCGCGGGCGCAGTCATGCAAATCTGTGAGATGCGGCAATTCCAGACACGCAGCAATGAGCAAAATGGCGTCAGCGCCGAGCGCCCTCGCCTCCCAGATCTGATAAGGGTCGAGGGTGAAGTCTTTGCGCAACACCGGCAAGGAGCAGGCGCCGCGAGCAGCCTGCAGATAGTCATCTGCCCCTTGAAAAAAATCGATGTCAGTCAGGACCGACAAACAGGCAGCACCGCCCGCCTCATAGCTGGCGGCAATCTCGGCGGGATGAAACGCCTCGCGAATCACCCCTTTACTGGGGCTCGCCTTTTTCACCTCGGCAATCACGGCCGCCTGACCCTGAGCAACCCGACTAGAGAGTGCTCGGCGAAAGCCCCGCGCAGGGTCCGCGCCAGCAGCCAGCTGTTCGAGCTCCGCGAGCGACCGCTGTTGCTTACGCTCGGCGACCTCCTCGGTCTTGCGGTCGAAAATCTGTTTCAGCACCGTTGGTGCGGCAAGCTTGGTGGTCATGAGGCAGGCGCTCCGCCTTGCTGCTTTGACAAAGCCTGCGTGAAAGCGACGAACGCCTCCAATTTCTGCATAGCAGCGCCCGATGCTATTGCTTGTTCGGCAGCAGCAATACCTGAAGCCAGCGACTCAGTTACCCCTGATACATAAATCCCGGCGCCTGCATTCAGCGCAATGATGGCGCGCGCCTTGATGCTGCTTGCATCATCGTCACCAGCCAGCGCGCCGCGAATCAAACGCGCTGAATCGGCTGCGGTCTCTACCTGCAGGCCGTCTAGCGTGTCGTGGGCATGACCCAAAGTCGCGGGGTCAATCTCAATCGGGGAGATTTCACCGGCCTTCAACTCAAAACCCCGAGTAGGTGCCGCAATAGAGATTTCATCGAGCCCGTCGTCGCTGTGAAGGACCAACGCGTGCTCACTGCCTAACCGGGCCAGCGCCTGTGTCAGGGGCTCGCAGAGCGCCGCGTCGTAAACGCCAAGCACCTGCCTTTTCACCCCTGCGGGGTTCGTCAGCGGGCCCAGTACGTTAAAGAGGGTGCGCAGCCCGAGCTCACGCCGCGGACCGACGGCGTGCTTCATGGCCCCGTGATGTGCTGGCGCAAACATGAAGCCCAGGCCCACTTTCTGAACGCAGGCGGCGATTTGCTCAGGGCTTACGTTAAGGTTCACGCCCAGTGTCTCGAGCACATCGGATGAACCGCTGCTACTCGAGACCGACCGGTTGCCGTGCTTGGCGACCTGCGCGCCTGCGGCTGCGGCAACAAAAGTGGCAGCGGTGGAGACATTGAACAGGTTGGCGCCATCGCCCCCTGTTCCCACCAGGTCGATCACATGGTCGCCAGTCACGGAGACAGGAGTCACCAACTCGCGCATCACCTCTGCGGCGCCGGCAATTTCTTCAATGGCCTCGCCTTTCATACGCAGGGCCACCAGCAACGCACCAATCTGTGCCTGAGACGCCTCGCCTGTCATGACCGTCGTCATCACGGCGCGCATCGCCTCGCGGGAGATATCTCTCCCCTCCACCCACTGCTCGAGTGCCTCTTGGAGCGTCATGTTGGTTTGTCCGCTAGTAGCTCAGGCACATCGTGCCAGAAACTGACCCAGCATGGCGTGGCCGTGTTCGGAGAGAATCGACTCGGGGTGAAACTGCACGCCCTCAATATCAAGCTCGCGATGACGCAGCCCCATGATCGCCTCTTGGGCACCGCTGGCGTCCTCTGTCCAGGCAGTGACCTCAAGGCAGTCGGGTAGCGAGTCTGCCTCGACCACGAGGCTGTGATAACGGGTAGCGGTGAATGGGCTGGGCAAATCTTTGAACACCCCCTCACCCGTGTGATAAATGGGGCTGGTTTTACCGTGCATCACTTTTTGCGCGCGGACAATCTGGCCGCCAAAAACGGCGCCAATGCTCTGCTGTCCGAGACAAATGCCAAATATCGGCATCTTGCCGGCGAAGTGCTCGATCACCGACATGGAAATACCCGCCTCCTTGGGTGAGCAGGGGCCGGGGGAGATGCAGATTCCCTTGGGCGCCCGCGCTTCGATATCAGCCAGACTGATCGCGTCATTGCGCTGCACGTCGACTTCGGCGCCCAACTCCCAAAGATATTGGACGACATTCCAAGTGAATGAATCGTAGTTGTCGATCATCAAAATCATGGTGACACCGAATCAAGCTCCTAAAATGCCGCGAAAAGACCGCTTTTTACGCGAAATCGCCTGAAAAAGCATCACCAAAGCAGAAAATAGCCGAAAAACCTTGTAAATGGAGCGATCTCCCGTAAAAAACCGC
>JAHEJH010000318.1 GCA_024638905.1 Luminiphilus sp. | reverse complement strand
GCCATGGTGGCGGCCAAGGCTTTGCAGCCGTCCACGGTAGAGATGTCCTGCGGCACGGCAATGCAGTTGGGCCCCAGCTCTTCGGCGACAGCCTCGCAGACGTCTGCTTTGCGGCTGGAGATGTACACCTTGGCACCCTGAGCAATGAAGCCGGTGGCGATCATCTTGCCGATGCCCCGTGAACCGCCGGTGACCAGCGCAGTGCGCCCAGCCAGAGAAAAGAGAGATTGGGTGTCCATGAAAAATATCCTGTATGCCTAAGAGAGTGTGAGCTTTAGCTCAATTGGCACGGATTATGCCATAAGTGGTGCGGTACTCGGCCTACCGCCTAGCGGTTACCTGCCAGAACTGGCCGTCGAGGGTCATGCCCGCGTCTTCGGTGTAGAAGGGTGCGACAGCGTCAATCACTTTGTCACGGACCGGCTGCTGCAGGTCCTCTGACGCTTCGCGGACCATTTGGGCAATCGGGCCGATCTGAACCAGCCGCTCGACAATATCGGTGAGGCTCAACCCGCGACCAAAGGTGAGTGGCTGTTGCAGCGGCGTCACGGCGACGCTTCCGAATCCTGCGCTGGTCAGGATTTCCATGATGTAGTCAGCCTCCTCAAACGCGAACGGTCCCGGGGTGCGCGGCGGCATCTCGGGCGGTGCCGGTAATAGCTCGAGGGCCGCCATCGCCGGTACGGTCATAAAGGGGTTCACGGCGCGAGGTTGCCAGCAGCAAAAGGCGAGACGGCCTGACTTGCGCAGGGCGCCGCGGATATTCGCGAACGCGGCGACCGGATCTTCGAAGAACATGACACCAAAGCGCGAGAAGACCACGTCATAACGCTCTGGATCAAAAGTGTGGGTTTGCGCATCTGCCTCGTGAAACTGAATTGAGGCGTGCTCCGCGTTACGCTCAGCCGCAAGCTGACTCGCGACGGCCAACATGGGCGCGGAGATATCGACACCCTCCACGGAGCCCTTTGCGCCCACCCGGTCGGCGAGGCTCAGCGAGGTGTGGCCACAGCCACAGCCGATATCGAGCACATGTTCTCCGGGCTGAGGCGCCAGTGTGTCCATCACAGACTCACCCAATGGCTGCAGCATGGCTTCCATGAGTGCGTCGTGGGTAACCCAGTTGCGACCCGTCTCGCCGTTCCAGAATTCGATTTGTGTCGCGTTATCTATGGTCATGTCGGCTTCATCGATTCAGAGATTTAGAGAAGTAGAGATTCAGAAATTTATAAATTCAGGATTTCAGGGCTTCGGCAAGACCCCGATTGCTTCGGTTTCCAAACTGCCCAGATACAGCGCGTCGCCGCAGGGTGTGACGCCGGTAATGTAGTGAAAGGAGTTGTCCTGGTCCTGCAGGTTATAAATCACCTCGCCCTCGAGGTTTACGCCAATCACAAAGCTGGCGGGCTGCGCGGCGGCTTCGAGCAACGGAATCGGCAGGAAGGACAGCAGCGCCCTCAGGCGGGGCAGAGAAGCCAGCGAATCGAGACTGGCACGCAGTGAGGGCATCGCAATCCAAAAAGTGCTCTCGCCATCAAACCGGATGTTGTCGGGTGTGCCCGGTAGCTCATCAATAAAGATATCTCGCTGGCCGGCTTTATCTCCCTTCAGCCAGAGGCGATGCACCCGGCCCATGCCGGTTTCATTCACCAGTACATAGTCCTCGTTGGGGCCCAGAGTCACGCCGTTGGCAAAAAAGAGCCCACTCATCATGACCTCGGTTCTCTGTGTTGCCGGGTCATAGCGCAGTAGCCTGCCGGTGCGACTCCCCTCAAAAAAATCGAGCGCCACCTGCGTGTAGTCAAAGCGCTGGCTGGCATCGGAGAACCAAATTTTCCCGCTGCTGTCGACATCAAGATCGTCAACGAAGCGCAGGGGCGCCCCGCCGAGATCAGTGGCCAACACCGTGATCTCGCCATTGGCATCCATATGCAGCAAGCCTGCCATGGAGTCAGCGATCCAGAGACCGCCCTGCCTATCGGTTCTCAGACCCAGCGGCCGCCCGCCCGTATTGCCCAGCTCAAACCACTCTGCTCCCGTGCCGGAACGCAACACGGCGCCACCGTCCAGGCTGGTGTAGAGCATGCCTGTAGCATCACAGGCCACGTGCTCGGGGGCAGTGCCTACCGGGATTTCGATGATCGCGGAGAGCGCCTGATTCGGTGCAAATGCGCCGGTCAGGCCCGGGTTGAGGGGCGGGGCCCAGCTAACTGCCTTAACGGGCGCCCATCGAGGTAACAGGATCAGTGCGATCAGCCCCAGAGCAAACAGGCTGATCGCAATTTTCGCGGCGCGGTTCACAGGCCGAGACCTTGATCACATGCCGTCAGAGG
>JAHEJH010000219.1 GCA_024638905.1 Luminiphilus sp. | reverse complement strand
CACATCAACGCCCGCCGGATCCAGGTCGAGAAACAACACAAAAGCCGGGTGACGGCCATGAAACAGCACATCGCGATAGGCCTGCCGGATGGCGTGGGAGACCAACTTGTCGCGGATCACCCGACCGTTCACAAAGAAATACTGCAGATCTGCCTGGCTGCGGGAAAAGGTCGGTTCCGCCACCCAGCCCCAGAGTTTGAGCGAACCCGCCTCGCGCTCGATCGTCACCGTGTGCTCGGCGAAGTCTTTGCCACAAATGGTCGCAATGCGACGATTGCGCTCACTGTCACTCTCTGCCGCACCCAGCTGTAGCGTTTGCTTGCCGTTGTGGTGCAGCGTAAACGTCACGTCCGGTCGGGACAGCGCCTGACGTTTAATGACCTCATGGATATGCCCAAACTCGGTTTTCTCGGTGCGCAGAAACTTTCGCCGGGCGGGGGTGTTGTAAAACAAATCACGCACCTCGAGGGTGGTGCCGCGGGGGTGCGGCGCCGGGCGCACCGAGACTGCCATCTCGCGCCCTTCGCACAGGGCTTGCTGCCCTTGTGCGGAGTGCTCGTCGGTATTCGAAGTCAGGACTAGCCGTGAAACAGAGGCCATCGAGGCCAATGCTTCGCCGCGAAAGCCGAGTGAGGCCACGGCCTCCAGATCTTCTATGGAATCGATTTTGCTGGTCGCATGACGCGCAAGCGACAGCGCCATATCGGCCTCGCTAATCCCGGCGCCGTTATCGCGGATACGGAGCAGTCTGGTGCCACCGGCTTCGACATCAATGTCGACCCGTGTGGCGCCCGCATCAAGACTGTTCTCCACCGCCTCCTTGACTACCGAGGAGGGGCGTTCCACCACTTCGCCTGCTGCGATCTGATTAGCGAGTCGCGGCTCGAGGAGTCGGATCACGCTCATGCCTCGGGTATCACCAATGTCTGGCCCACATAGATCACGTCGCGACTGAGTCCGTTGTTGGTTTTGATCGAGGCGACAGTCACACCATATCGCTCTGCAATTTCTGACAGTGTATCCCCTGCGGCAATAGTGACCTCTCTGCCCCCCTGCTCTCGCTGCCACGCAAGCAACGTACCAGGCGGTGGCTGGCGGGCGAACCAACTCTGTATGCCGCGGCGAATCGCTCTCGCCATCTTGTCCTGATAAGCCGGTGTGGCAAGACGCTCGGCTTCACCTGGGTTGGAGATAAATCCCGTCTCAATCAGTAACGAGGGCACGTCCGGGGACTTCAGTACCGCAAAGCCTGCCTGCTCCACCCGCGTTTTATGTAAGCGGGCGACGCCATCGATCTGCTCCAGAATCAGCGCACCCAAATTCAGGCTGGCGTCGAGCGTACCCGTCATCGACAAATCTGCCAGCACCCCCGCCAACATTGGATCCATCTCTGCTAGCTCTACTCCCCCTACCAGATCAGCCGCATTCTCGGTGTCGGCAAGATATTGTGCCGTAGTGGAGGTCGCCCCGCGCATTGAGAGCGCATAAACTGATGCACCGCGGGCGGACTTTTCCCGGAACGCATCGGCGTGAATCGAGACAAACAAATCCGCCTCCAACGCCCGCGCCTTGTCGCGACGATTTTTCAGGCTCACGTAATAGTCCCCGGTGCGCACCAGCATCGGCTTGAAGCCCGGTATTTTCGCCAATTGATTTTCCAAACGACGCGCAATCTGCAGCACCACGGTTTTCTCTCGCAGCCCGCCCGGCCCCAACGCGCCGGGGTCCTCACCGCCGTGCCCGGGGTCGATGGCAATCACAATATCCCGACGGCTCTCCAGCGACTCCACCGACAACACCGGCTCGGGCTCTTCGGTGGGTGTCTTATCGAACAGGTCGACCACCACCCGATGACCCGTAGTGTCATTCGGTGGCAGCAAAAACACCGAGGTGCGGACCGATGCGCTAAGGTCAAAAACCAAACGCAGATCTGCGCCCTGCCGAATACCCGAGCGCACTCCACTGAGCGGAGTTCCCTCGAGCGGCAGCGCGGTCAGGCTGGCGGTCAGTCGACTCTGCGATAAATCGATCACGAATCGCTCGGGGTTATCGAGTGACAGCGTGCTGAACTCCGCAGCTTCAGACAGATCAAGTACCAGCCGGGTGTGGTCGGGTGCGCGCCACAGTCGCACTGCATTGACGTCGGCTGCGGAGACAGTCAACACCGACGCCAGCACCCACGCGATCGCCCCAAGTGTTATGAGCATAGCGTGCACGGCGTGCAGAGGGACTGATGCCGGGATTTGGCTAACGGCTTTTTTCCAGTTCAGGGGCATGTCAATCCGACAGCGCTTTGAGCAAGGCGGGATCGGCAGCGCGCACCGTGGCTTTGCGTCCTGTGCCCTCGGGCGTCAACGTAATGTCGAGGGTAGCGGGCGGCAGCTGCGCCTCAGCACGCTCAGGCCACTCAATAAGCAGAATGCCCTTTGCAGAGAGATAGTCACTCAGCCCCAGGTACGCCAACTCCTGCGCATCCCCGAGCCGGTAAAGATCAAGGTGAAAGATCGGTCCACCTGGCACCGACTCATAAGGCTCCACCAAGGTGTAGGTCGGGCTCTTCACCGACCCATCATGGCCTCGCCCACGCAAGAACCCACGACTAAAGGTCGTCTTGCCGGCACCCAGATCACCGCGCAAAAAAATCACCTGTGGGACCTGCGCCTTGCCTGCCACTTGGCTGCCCAAGGCAAGCGTCGCCGTCTCGTCAGACAACTCAAATTCTCGGTGATGGGACAAGGCCTCGGTCATCCATCTAGTGTACCGCGCCGGGCCGGGCATCTGTCACAATCCCACCATGACAGACCCTTTTGCCGACACGGGTAGCTCCTATGATCCTGGCGACGCTGCGCCACTGGACACGATCCGTCAGTGGGGTCAGGAGCTGGGTTTTCAGGCGCTGGGTTTTACCGGCATTGATCTCGCCCAGCACCGAGACTATCTCGCCAAATGGCTGGAGGCCGGCTACCACGGTGAGATGGAGTGGATGGCCAGCCATGGTCAAAAACGCACCCATCCGGATGCGCTCGTACCGGGCACCTGCACCGTCATCACCGCACGAATGGATTATTTGCCCGAGGGAGAGGACCCCGAGGCCGTGCTGGCTTCATCCGAGAAGGCCTATATCTCTCGCTACGCGCTCGGGCGCGACTATCACAAGCTGATACGAGGCAGACTGGCCAAACTGGCTAAGCGCATCGAGGCGCAATTGGGCGGTGGCCAGTATCGCGCCTTTGTGGATAGCGCCCCCGTGCTGGAGCGGGCGCTGGCCGAGAATGCAGGCCTTGGCTGGATTGGCAAGAACACCATGCTGTTAAACGATAAAGCGGGGTCCTGGTTCTTCCTCGGCGAAATCTATACCGATATCCCGCTGCCGCCGGATCCACCGCAGGATACTGAGCATTGCGGCAGTTGCCGTGCTTGCCTCGATGTCTGTCCCACGAATGCTTTTACCGCGCCCTGGGTCCTCGATGCGCGGAAGTGCATCTCCTACCTGACCATTGAGTTCGACGGCGTGATTCCCGAATCACTGCGGCCGGCCATGGGCAATCGCATTTATGGTTGCGATGACTGTCAGCTGGTGTGTCCCTGGAACAAGTTTGCCCAGCAAACCGGGGAACCTGATTTCACGCCCCGCCATGGACTCGATGCGATCGACCTAGTGGAGTGCCTCAGCTGGGACGAGCCGACCTTTCTCGCTCGCACTGAAGGCTCAGCGATTCGCCGAATCGGCTTTGAACAGTGGCGCCGAAATGTCGCCATTGCCTTGGGTAACGCCGAATCGAGTGATGCCATCCGCACAGCACTTCAAACGGCGCTGGAGGATCCCTCAGAGTTGGTGCGCGAGCATGTTCAGTGGGCGCTCGCGCAACACCACTGACTGATTAAGGCGCCGCGCTCAACAGCGCCGCCGCCTCCACCGGCAGGGTTCCGCTTTCTACCGCGCGCCGCTTTCTATCGCGCGCCGCCTTAGGGTGACTCGACGCGCAGAAAATGCATTCGGTAATGCCGCAATTCCTCGATCGACTCGCGAATATCCTCAAGCGCCTGGTGTGCACCCTGCTTGGGCGCTTCAGGCAAATCCGGGCGCCACCTCTGCATCAGTATCTTGAGCGTGCTGACATCCAGATTCCGATAGTGGAAAAATGTCACGAGCTCCGGCATGTGGCGTGCCATGAAGCGTCGATCCTGACAAATGGAATTGCCGCACATCGGCGATTTCCCCTCAGGCACCCACTGGCGGAGGAACTCAAGCGTCAACTCGGCTGCAGCCGACTCCGACACGGTACTCGTGCGAACGCGATCGACCAGGCCCGAGCCCGTGTGGGTGCGGGTATTCCACTCGTCCATCGCGTCAAGCGCCTCGGACGGCTGATGGATCGCAAGCACGGGGCCCTCCGCCAGCACGGTCAGGTTTGAGTCGGTGACGATAGTGGCGATTTCAATGACGCGATGCGCTTCGGGGATCAACCCGGTCATCTCCATGTCGACCCAAATCAAATTGTGGTCACTGACCGCCATTACCTCACTCCTTCTCTGCCCGACGCTCGCCACGCCAACCCACTGTGCTCGTCTGTCAATGCGCCGAGCGCCGCTGGGTGTCATACACTAGCACGATGACCAAACGTCGCCTCACCGATCAACAAACCCGCCGAATCAAGGCGCAGCGCTCGTCCGCAGGTGATGCTCCCGCAGAGACAGGGCAACCCGGCGTGGTGATCGCGCGTTATGGCAAGCAGGCACTCATTGAGACACGCTCTGGCGATCGCCTGCTCTGCCATCTGCGGGCACACCTCGAATCCCCGGTAGCCGGTGACGAAATTCTCTGGCTACCGACGGAGGAAACCGGCGTAGTAGATGCGTTGGTCACACGACGCAATGTCCTGCAGCGGCCCGATCCACAAGGGCGGCTCCGCCCTGTCGCCGCCAATATCGACCTGATGCTGATTGTCTTTGCGCCGGAACCCGCGCCCCAAGCCAACTTGATTGACCGTTATCTGGTTGCGGCAGAGAACATGGAGGTCGAGGCCGCATTGGTGCTCAATAAGGCCGACCTGCTCGAGCCTGGCGATGAATTGGTAAGGCAGCTCGACCGGTATGGCAAGCTGGGCTACCGCACGCTGACCACCCACCATGAACTGCCCGGCGCCAGCGATCTGACAACGCTCATCGGGCGTGACACGCTGGTGCTGGTAGGACAATCGGGAGTGGGGAAATCCTCGCTGATTCAACGCTTGCTGCCAGAGGCATCGATTCGCGTCGGCGCGCTGTCCGAAGTCGCCGACAAAGGCCGACACACCACCACCACTGCCGAGCTGTTCCACCTGCCCGGGGGTGGCCGGCTCATCGACTCGCCCGGCGTGCGCGACTTCGGGCTGACCCACGTGGCACCTGAAAAAGTCTTCAATGGTTTCAGGGAGTTCTCACCCTTTTTGGGCCAGTGCCGCTTCCGGGACTGCCAGCATCAGAGCGAACCCGGCTGTGCACTGACCGCTGCGGTTGAGAACGGGGACATCAGCAGCGAGCGCTTCGAGAGTTTTCGGCAGATCGTGGCGACTCTGGCTACTACTTAATCGGACTCTTTAGTAGGGCTCTGCCCGCTCCGGCGTCTGCACGAGCGCGGCGCGAACCTTAACGGTATCACCCGCCTCATCGACCCACTCGAGATCACCCGCTTCGGTCACCAGCACGACCGTCGAGCCGAGAAAAAAGCGACCCAATTCCTGACCCGCCTCCAACAGCGGGGCTTCATCCGCCGACCATACCTGCTCGCGCATTTGACCGCCCGGCGTTTCCCGCCCGCCCCACACCGTGGCAATGCCCGCGACAATCATGGCGCCCACTAAAACCACGGCAACGCCGCCTTGGTCGGTTTCAAAAAAGCAGACCAGCCGCTCATTGCGTGCCAACAGACCATCGACCCGCTCTACCGTCGCGGCATTCACAGAAAAGAGATCCCCGGGAACATAGCGCGTCTTTACCAAGTGCCCGCGGATGGGCATGTGCACACGGTGGTAATCACGCGGCGCAAGATAAGTGGTGGCAAAGCACCCCTCCGCATAGCGGCCGGCTTCTTCATCACTCCCCGCAAGCAGCGACTGAATAGAGTAGGTCCTGCCCTTGGCCTGCACCAATTCAGAGGACGCAACAGCACCCCGCTGACTGAGCACCCCATCAGCAGGGTGGCACCAGTGGCTGCTCGCCAGCGGGCGCATGCCCTCGCGCAGCGAGCGGGTAAAGAAGGCGTTGAAATGCGGGAAGTCCTCTCCCGACGAGCAGGTCGCTTCAGTTAAATCAATGTCGTAGCGCGACATAAATGTGCGGATCAGGAAATTTTTCAGCCACACCGGCTTCTCCAACTGGGCAAGCTTGCCCACCAAGCGCGACAGGAAGTGCTGCGGCAAAATTGCCTGCACGGCGGTCATTACAGATTCCATGGCGGTAGTGTAACCTAGCGTAAACTAGCGTCCTGATGCCGCTTATGATGTTTCAGCACCCTCCCCTTTTGCTCTCCGCCATCCTGGTGTGCGTGCTTTCCCTCCAGGGAAATCCTGCGCGTGCGCAGGAGGATATGGTCTCTGACACCGATGAGATTGAGGTCAGCACAGAGCGCGGTGGCGATGAGATGCTCGACTCTGACGACGTGCTCGCCGATGAGGTCATTGAGTCAGAGGATGACTGGCTAGAAGACGGCAAGGATTACGCGTCCCGTAAAGCCAACGAGATGACCCAGTGGGTCGATAATTTCTTCGGCAACGACGAACGCGATCTGGAGCAGGCGGAATCACGACTGCGACTCAGAACCATCTACAACTGGGATGAGCGACTCGATAACGAGGTCAAGTTCCGGCTGGGCGGAAAAGTCTCCCTGCCGCAGATTTCCAAACGGTTGGATCTGGTGTTCCGCGGCGAGGACATGGATGACTTCGGCAATGACGGTGTAGAGGACCCCTCGGAAGACCGTATTGGCCTGCAGTACCAGGTAGGACCCAAGGACATCAGAAAACACCGCTTTGATCTGACCGTCGGGTTCGGCAGCTCCGGCCCAAAACCCGGCGTGAAGTACGTCTATCAGGACGCGTTTGCCGAGGACCTCAATTTTCGCTTCACCCAGCGCTTCACCTATGATCTGGGCGAAGGCGGCTACGGCTCCTCGCGGTTCGTGCTCGATAAGGCACTGCGCGAGCGCGAGTTGGTCAGGGCCTATACCCGATTCCTGTACGGCGAAAAAACTGAAGGCACCGAATGGTCCTCTAGCCTGTCTTACGCCCGCGGCTGGCAAGGCGACAGCGGCCGGGTGGGCGCCACCTGGTTATATGTGGGCGCAGACGGGCAAACCGAGCCCTACGACTTCGTCAAGAACTATAAAGTCGGCGCTCGCTTCCGGCGACAGGCCTATCGGGACTGGCTATTTTGGGAAATCGAGCCCAGCTACAACTGGCGCGTAGACGAACCCTACTTTGACCGGGAAGGGGCGTGGCGGATTGAGCTCAGACTAGAGTTTCTGCTGTTCGACAACCCGGGCGAGACGCTCGAGAAACAAATCCGCTAAGGTCAGACGCGCTCGGCCGAAGGCGCCGGTGTATTGCTACAGATTCTCTTCTGCGAAAGCCGCCAGGCGTGACCGCACGATGCCGTTGACATGCATCACGCCGGCATGAGGATAGTGCTTTAGTTTTTCTACAAGGTAGGTCAGCCCTGAAGTCAGCGGCGAGATGTACTTGTTATCAATCTGCGCCAAATTGCCCAGCACTACCAGTTTAGAGTCTGCTCCCACGCGGCTGATGATCGACTTCAGCTGAAACTGGGTGAGGCCCTGCGCCTCATCAATCACGATGTAAGCGCCATTAAAGGAGCGTCCCCGCATAAAGTTCAACGACTTGAACTGAATGTTGGCGCGCTCCTTCACGTAATCAATACTGCCGTTAGAGCACTCGTCAGCGCCATGAAGAATCTCAAGGTTATCGTCGAAGGCCGCGAGCCACGGCGCCATCTTCTCCTCCTCAGTACCGGGCAGGAAGCCGATCTCCTCGGCAATCGGCGGCGTAGAGCGCGCCACGATGAGCTTGTTGTATTTGCGCTGCTCTAGAATGGCGTGCAGGCCATAGGCCAGAGCCAACAGGGTTTTACCCGAGCCGGCTGGACCGGTGAGGACCGTCATATCGACGTCTTCACTGTCGAGTAACCGCATCGCCAGCGCCTGCTCCAGATTACGCGGCGACAAGCCCCAGAATCGCTGATTCATCAGGTGATCGCGGCTGTCGACCGCGAGGTAGACATAGTCGTCATCGACGTGATCCACGTAGGCGATGAATTCCTGTTCGTCGTAGACAAACTGGTTGGGGTAGGCATCGGGCAACTCGGCGCGGGGAATCCGGTGCAGCGTGAGGTTCTCCTCGCGAACGGTGTCGACCTGTTCAATCCGGGTCCAGAAGTCCCCGGCAAAACACTCATAGCCTGTAGACAACAGATCGATGTCATCGAGCACACGGTCGTGACGATAATCCTCAACATGTTCGAGGCCTGAGCCCTTGGCCTTGATCCGCATGTTGATGTCTTTGGTGACCAGGCAGACAAAGGCACCCGGATGATCCGCGCTGAGGCGGAGCGCCACATTGATGATGCGGTTGTCATTGGCGTGATCCTCGTTGGTGTTGAGGAACGGGACCTCGGCATCGTCAGCGATCAACTGATCAGGAAAAATGGCTAACGCACCCAGCCGATTCTCATCGAGATTGGATCCGGGAATCTCCACGCCCTTTTGAATTTGCTGCGGTGAAGCACTGCCGACAATCTTGTCGATCAGCTGAATGGCGATCCTCGCCTCGCGGCTCACACTTTTATCGCGACGATCCTTGATGTGATCGAGCTCCTCAAGGACGGTCATCGGGATCACCACCTGATGCTCGGCGAAGGCGGTAATGGCGGTCGGGTCATGCAGCAGCACATTGGTATCCAAGACATAGATCTTCCGGTGTGCAGTATCGAGTTGGGTTACTTCGTGGGTCTCGGCTGCAGTCAGCGACATATGATCTCCTCGCAAAATGGCAAAACAAATAAAACAGTGCTCCGCGAGAACGGCATCATGTCGCTCTCAGCTAGAGGCAGTGTAGGCAAAATTTGAGGGTGAGAAGTCCGTCGCGCCGTGATGGCGCTTGAAGTAGTCTGCTGACGCGGTCTTGAATGACCCGCTCGGATCGGCACAGACGGTGACCTACTCTCCACATTTCGGACGCCTTCAGTAAACCGACCCATCACCGCCCTGTCAACGACTGTGAGCAAAAAACACGCATTCGGTTTGCCCTGACAGCGACCCCGAAGTTCGATAGCATCCCTCCACAGCTCGCTAGCGCACTCTTTAGGTGCGGCGGTGAGATAAGAAGAAACCCTCAGGAGCCGACACCGGCCATGCTCGATCGCAATGCGATGGCGCAGCTCGAAGGCCTTCGGGAAGAACTCGAAGCGCAAAATGAGCACGTCGACGCGACCGTTAAAGGAACGCAGCACCGCTATGGATTCGCGGTGACGGACGATGGTCGTGAAGTCTTCATTCCGCCGGATGAAATGCTGAAAGTCCTGCCTGGCGATAAAGTCGCGATCTGCATCCGCCCCGCGACCCCGGTCAAGGGCAAACAGGACAAGCCTGGCCGCACGGTCGCCGAGATCGAACGCCTAATCGAATCTGGGCTAAATGAATTCGTGGGCCATATTGTGCAAAAAGGAAAGGCCACCTTTGTGGTGCCCGACCTGGCGGGACTCTCGCGCTGGCTGTTTATCCCTCCTCACGCTCGCAACGGCGTGGCGCCAGGCGACCTGGTGTCCTGCGCACTGCTGCGGCACCCGATCAAAGATGGCAAACCCTCGGCCAAGATCCTCAAACGCCTCGGTGACGAGACTACGCCCGGAGTAGAAAACAGTTACTGCGCCGCACGAGCGGGCTTGCCGGAGCACTGGAGCGAGAAGTCTGCCCAGCCGCTCATTGATGCCGCATCCCAGTGCAAGCCGCTGGAAGATCCAGCGCGTTTGGATCTCACCGCATTGCCCTTTGTCTCAATCGACGCCGCGCGCACCGTCGACATTGACGATGCCTTGCATGCCGAGGTCACTCCGAGTGGCTGGCAGCTGTCGGTGGCGGTGGCAGATCCCACTGCCTACCTTGCCGACTTGGATAGCCTACCCACCCTCTTGGCGGAGAGAGGCACCTCCGTGTACTTCCATGGTGACGTGATCCCGATGCTCCCCGAGGCCGTCAGCCAAGGCTTATGTGCGCTGGCAGAGGACACACCACGGCCCGCACTGGTGTGCCAGATGCAGGTCTCCGAATCAGGCGACATCGAACGCTTTGAGTTTCATAAGGCCATCATCCGTTCCCACGCCAAACTCGCTTACGCAGCGGTGGATCGTTACGTTACCGGCAACAGCGACGATCTGATTGCCCACGCCAACCCGCTGGAAGCGCTGGTTCAGGTGTATCGGACGCTGCGGGAACGACGTGAGAATCACGAACTGGTGATGGAGGCGCGGCGCGAGTACCGCTGGATGCTGGGCGAGGATAAGCAGATCGCCGAAATCGACAGCTACGAGAAGCTGTCGTCACAGCATCTTGTTGAAGAGTGCATGATTGCCGCGAACAAATGCGCAGCGAAATTCTTGAGCGATGCGGGCGCACCCGGCCCGTTCGTTGTTCACAATGGGTTTCGGCAGGATCGCAGCGAAGAAGCAAAAACCTTTTTAGAGAAGCACCGCGCCGAGCTGAAGGACATACCGCTGGATACCGTCGCGGGCTATCGCACGATACTGGCTGATCTAGGCCGAACCACTCACGAGCAACCGCTGCGAGACATGGTCAACCGACTCCTGTCGCGGGCCGTGCTGAGTGAGACTGCCGGGCCCCACATGGGATTGGCCACAGACGCATACACCAACTTCACCTCACCGCTGCGCAAGGCACTCGACTTCTTTGTGCACTTGCAGATCAGCGCCTGTCTGGCGGGTGACGATGCCGTCAGCTATCCGGTAGATCAGTTGCCTGTGATCACCCGCGCCATCGGCCGCAGTCGAGAGGCGGTGACTGCGGCAAACCGTCGTCTGACCGCGCGCTACCTCGACAAACTAAAGGCCGAGGGACGCTCGCAGTTCACTGGCACCGTGAGCCATATCACGAGCTCAGGCTTCACCGTCAAGCTCGATGACAATGGGCTGGAGGGTCTGGTTGACCTGCGCCCCGAGGAAGAAAAGTTCAGCTTCGACAAGTGGACCATGAGCCTGACCAGTACGACGCGTCGCTTTCAATTGCTGCAGAGCGTCGAAGTCACGTTTGTTGACGCACTCAAAGAGGGCGATTTCCTCGCGCTGTTCTCACTGGGTGAGGGATGTGGGTTGAAGCCCCCGAAAGAGCCCAAGCCAGAAGACGATTCAGCGGCACTAAGCGCGGAGACTGAGGCAAAGACCGACGCAACGGCTCAGGCCGAGACCGACAGCACCCCCTCGGACGCGTGACGCATCAGAGCCCGCCCGTTTTTAGACAGACGCGCTATCCTGCCCACCCAACGTCTCTAACCAGTAACCTCCATTACCCATGAACCCCACCGATATTCACCTGCTGCT
>JAHEJH010000216.1 GCA_024638905.1 Luminiphilus sp. | reverse complement strand
TTTGGTCCACTGTGGCTGGTGCGATTTCAGAGAAATCAATAACTTAAATCTGTTTTGGTAGGACCAGGCGGATTACCCAAAACAGGTCTCAGCCTGTTTTGTCCCTGCGGGCTTCGCGCTTGTGGCGCTCGGTGCCAAATGCGCCTGCAGTCGCATTTGACCGAACCGCCGACCTCTACCATGTCAAGGCCGATCGGCCGCGTTCGCTCTTAGGCGTTTGCCATCTTCAACATGGCGTGCAGTAACACATTGCAGCCTGCTTCCAGATCATCCGGCTTGGCGTCTTCCGCTTCATTGTGGGATACCCCGTCCTTGCAGGGCACAAAGATCATGCTGGTGGGAGCAACCTTCGCCACATACAGGGCGTCGTGGCCGGCGCCGCTGACCATCTCCATGCACGAATAGCCCAGCTCCGCGGCTGCGCTGCGAACCGCGTCGACGCATTCAGGATCGAATTCGGTCACCGGCATGTGCCAGAGTTCTTCCACTCGGCCCTGCAGGGTTTTAGCCTCACACGTCTCGGCAACAAAAGCCCGGAACAGGCGGTCCATCTCGTCCAGTACTGCAGGGTCCGGGTGGCGAAGATCGACGTTGACGATTAGCCTTTCCGGCACGGTGTTGCGCGAGCCCGGTTCGGCCTTGATGTCGCCAAAGGTGGCCCGGCCCCAGGGCGCGTATTTCGCCGCCAGTTCGTAGCAGTAGTCGAGGATGGGTAGGGCGCCCATAAAGGGATCCCGGCGCACGGCCATAGGGGTTGGCCCGGCATGCACGGGTTGGCCCTCAATGGTCAGATCGTACCAGCGAGCGCCTTGCACGCCGGTCAAAATACCGATCTGCAATGCCTCCGCTTCCAGAATAGGGCCCTGCTCAATATGAGCCTCAAAAGCGGCCCGTATGGGCCTTGGCTGGGCAGTGAGGTCGCCACGGTAACCAATGCGTTCCAGTTCCTCCCCGAAACGCTTGCCCGACTTGTCCTCGATGGCGTAAACCTCATCCCGCTGCATCTCGCCGGCCCACACACCCGAGCCGACCATAGCGGGGGCAAAACGCGCGCCCTCTTCATTGGTCCAGACCACCACTTCCAGTGGCGCCTCGGTTTCAATGCCGGTCTCGTCCAGAGTGCGCAGCACTTCAAGACCCGCCAGCACCCCGTATACCCCGTCGAACTTGCCCCCGGTGGGCTGGGTGTCCAGATGGCTGCCCGTGATCACGGGCGGGGCGTCAGAGTTACGCCCCGGGCGGCGCGCAAACATATTGCCCATTTCGTCGACGCTGACAGTGCAGCCAGCGTCCTCGCACCAGTTTGCAAACAGATCACGCCCTTGCTTGTCCTCATCGGTGAGGGCCTGCCGATTGCAGCCGCCGCGCTCGGTAGCGCCGATCTGCGCCATTTCCATGAGGCTATCCCACAGCCGCTCGCCATTGATTCTGATGTCTTTTGTCATCGTCTGGGGCCTACACGCTGCCGGGCACCGCATCGCGTCGCAAAGGCTGGCACATGCAGTGAACGGAGCCGCCCCTGGCGGCAATCATCGAAACATCCGGATCGAAAACGGTCAGCCCCTCGGCCCGACACTTTTCGATCAGGGATCTTCCCGCAGCAGGGATCAGCACGCGCTCATCGCCGAGGGCAACGATGTTGGTGCCCATGTTCATGGTGTCACCGTAGGAAATCTCCATGATGCGGATCTGCTTGCTCTTCAACCAGTCCACCAGCGCCGGCTCTACGGCCTCCACGCACACCACCGCCAGGTCCTCGGCGATCATTCCCATCTGCACGTCAAGATGCAGGAAATGCGGATCAAAGGCGTAGGTCATGAACTCCCAGCCCTCGGCCTCAAACCAGTTTTTCAACTGATTCACCGCGGGCTTGATACTGCGCTCGCCGGAGTATCCACAAATCGCCACACCGGGTTTCAACACCATGAAATCGCCGCCTTCGACGTTGCCGGCGGTGACCATGTCGTAGATCGGAATACCGTGCTCCAGATAGAAGCGCAGCACTGCAGCATACTCGCCGCGACGATAGGGCTTCTCCATTTGCATGATGATCGCCCCCCAGGGAGTCATCACGCTGCTGTCTCGTGCATAGACCTGATAGGGCAGACCTGCCTCAGCAGGAATCTGGTAAACGTTGACGCCGGCTTCTTCGTAGGCTGCGATCATTTCCTGGTATTGAGCACGGACCACCTCGCTATCGAAAGCGAGCCCGAGGCGTTCACTGCGTTGGGCAACCGCGTTGCCGGGTGTCCAGTGATAGTTGTCGATGGGGCCTATCAGGAGGTCTCGCAGGCGCCCGTATTCACTATCGATACCCCATTCGGCTGGGCTGGGGGTGCCGCCGCCGTCGACTCGTGTGCGTAATTGCATAGCGCTTCAATCTTTGAGTGTTGCGCTAAGCTTCGGCGAAAAATGCCCAGGCCGCAACAGGCGTTAGCCCTGCCTCGAGTGAGCGGGGAATTGGCGAGTACCCCTGATCACCGGTTGCTCACAACACCAAACCTCCGGCCACTAGTGAGCCTCCGAGCGAGCTGCCGACTGACCGGCGATATAACCAAAAGTCAGCGCCGGCCCCAATGTGCCGCCCGCACCTGCATAAACACTACCTGTCGGGTTGCTAATGACGTTGCCGGCGCCATAGAACCCCGGAATGACGTCTCCGTAAACGTTAAGCACCTGCGCCATCCCATTCGTTCTCGGCCCCCCGTTTGTACCCAGCGCACCCAGGTCGATCCGTACCGCGAAGAAGGACCCAACCTCCACTTTCCCCAGCGTGGCAGCGGCCCCGTCGCGAGAGCGATCGCCGTAAAAGCGGTCGTAAGCACTGACCCCTCGTCCAAAGTCGGGATCATTGACGTTTTCAGCGTGCGTATTGAATCGGGACACCGTTGCTTCGAGTTGCGCTGTATCGACTCCGATCGCGACCGCTAGACCTGCCAGATCTGGTGCCTCAACAATCCAATCAGGCGACGGGTCGCCGGGCATCACCGATGCAATCGGATACCGGCCGCGATACTGACTGTCCACAATCAGATAGGCGGGCAGATTGTTGTATCCGTAAGTCGCGGGATCAAAGCTATGAAACGCGCCAGCAAGCGCGGAATAGTTCGTTGCCTCGTTACAAAACCGTTTGCCCTGACCATTGACCATCAAGCTATGCGGCAGCGTCCGCTCGATCAGTACCGGAACAGAGCGCTGCGCGTCTTTTTCGGGGGCGCCATTATCTGGCCACCGCGCACCGCTCTCTGAAAGGGTTGGTATCCACCACGCACTGGTCATGTTGCCCAGGCCCGCTCCAACGGTTAGCGCCATTTTCAAACCATCGCCGGTGTTAGTCGGTGGCGATGCGGGTGAAGTCAGAGGTCCCCGTAGAAAGGTTGTTTTAAGCTCCTCATCCCACTCAAAGCCGCCAGTTGCCAAAACGACACCCCGGCGCGCGCTGATAGTCGTCTCCGCGCCACCGCAAGTCACCGTCGCACCAACAACGCGACCGTCTTGAAGCGCTAATTTGCGAGCACTGGTCTCCAGCAAGACTTCAATGTCACGGTCCAGACACGCTTTGAGTAACCGGCCAATCAGGGCCTGACCCCAACCTCTCAAGTCACCTTCAACGCGCCGCTTCATTTCATCTGGATCTACGATGCCGCTACCGCCGCCTAAGGGCGTCTCAAGCAGCATCATCCGAACGATTTCACCTCCGTTGTAGACCTTATCGGACCAGTCACCCAAGGATGTGAAATCAAACAAGGCGTTATCTAGCGCGCGCCCTCCGTCAGCTTTCGCACCGGGATTGTCCAAATAGTAATCGGGGTAACCCTCGAGGAGCTGAAGATCTAGCGCACCGCGCTCGGTCAGAAACTGCAGTGCGTTGGCGCCTTCGTCGACGAACGCCTCCAGGGAGTCATCGTTCATTTCGCCATGATCCAGCGACCGGAAATAAGCGAGCGCATCCTCGCGGCTGTCTGAAATGCCTTTTTTCTGCATGTTGGGGTTGCTGGGCACCCAGACGATACCGCCGGAGATAGCGGCGGTGCCGCCGAGTTTCGCGCCCTTCTCAATAACAGTTACCTTTGCGCCGCTATCGTGGGCAGCGACAGCCGCGCTCAGGCCCGCAGCACCAGCTCCAATAATGAGAACGTCTGTCGTCTTTGAGTCTGTCATCTCGCTTGTGCCCCCTCCCTAGAGATAACCAGTGCCTGTTCGCGATAGCGATGCGGACCATCTATTTTTATCGGTGTAGTTTGCCGCATTGGCGCTGAAATGCGACCAAGTAGAGAGAAATCCTACACCCCCAACCGAAAAACCCCCGCCGATGGCGAGGGTTTGTCATTTGGTAGGACCAGGCGGATTGTCTTCAATCGCCATTGCTTCTTGCGATTGAACCCTGCGGGCGCCTCCGCTTCGCTGCGGCGGACCAAACGCTCCGTTGGTCGCGTTTGTCGAACAGCGGCTCTCATCCGAACCTACCCCTCCAAAATCAAAAACCCACCTAAAGCCGGGTTTTTGATTTTGGTAGGACCAGGCGGATTCGAACCGCCGACCTCTACCATGTCAAGGCCGATTGGCCGCACCAAGACACGCGTGGACACCCGATAATCTACACCGAAGACTGTGGTTCAGGAAATATGTCTGTGGCGAGGAAGGTCAGCCGCGTTCGGCTTGAAAGCCGTCGCGTAGCTTCTGCTCTGATAATCCGTATTTGCCGGCGATGCCGACAAAAAATGGATCCCAATGATTCGTCAAGACGTCTACCTCGGCAGCATTCTCAATCAATCGTTTGTAGCCGACGGACCCGGGCACACGAACCGAGTGGTTGGGTCTTGGAGGGCAATTTTGTATCGCATCAACATAGGCATCTGATCTCGCCTTTACTGCCTTAATAGACCCAAACTTGGCGGGGTTGATGCAGAGGTAATAGCTGCCGCCCACCGAGGGTACCGAGTTGTTAGTGTCAGGGTCAGTAATCTCCTCCACCGAAGGCAACGCCGTGGATGGAACGCCCAAGGGGTTAATGATCGCCGTCATGGCTTCGTTCCACATGTTTAAAGCGTAGGTGCGCGGCTCTTCAATTTGGCCTGCGGCGCTACAACCCCAGACCCTACCGTAGCCCTCAATCGGCTCGGCGTAGCGGCTGGCGTCATCAGACAATTCGCCGCTGGTAGGGTCGATGAGCCACTTACCCGCTAGTGGTTTGCCGTGAATGGCAGCTTCGGAGACATCTGCGTCGTAGAACTCTGCCAGCGCGACGCTGGTCCATACGGGTGGTTTGTCACCGGCAGGACTGATGGCGTCAAACGGTGCGCAGGATAGCTTGTTGAGCATGCCGCCAAAGGGTGCTGCCAATGGCACTGTGTTGTTTGATGACATGGCCATCATGTCCTGCTCGAAGGCTTTGTAAACGTAGCGCGCAAAACTGCCCGCATCGTTGTGATTACCACCGAAGACTAAACCAATGCCATGCTCACGCGCCTTCTCGATGGCCAGATCAGCCATGATGTTGAGGCACCAATAGCCAGAGCTTCTGTTGCCATCGACTGTGGCCCACACCGGTCCCTCGTCGACCACCTGAGGCTCGGCTGAGATATCGAGGATGCCCATCTCAAGTGCAATATCGATTGCCTCATAAACACCAAGGCCTTGATTTAGTTTGCCCTGAATGTGCGCAAACGTAATAGCGTCTGCGACATAGTGAGCATGCACCTCTGCCGCACCTGCCGCCATCCATACCTGCTTGATGGAGTAATACAGAAACCCGGGGTCTTCTTTTCTGGTGGGTGACGGCTGATTCATGGTTGCGCCAACTTATCAAAAGCGGCTGCGCTGGTCCCCGCGCTCATGCCGCCGTCGAGCATAATGGCTTGCCCACTAATGAAGGCGCTTTCCGGGCTGGCGAGAAAGTGGATGAGCGCGGCGGCCTCCTCTGGTGCGCAGATTCGCCCCAGCGGCACCAGCAGTTTTTCTGCTGCGAGGAGATCCTCTCCGCCGTCGGCGTTTGCCATGGGCGTATCCACGCTACTGGGGCACACACAGTTCACACGGATCTGATGGCTTGCGAGCTCAAGGGCGGCAGATTTACTAAGACCTACCAGTGCGTGCTTGGACGCGACGTAGTCAGATAAGCCCACCACGCCCACCAACCCCGCAGCAGACGCTGTGTTAACAATGCTCCCCCCGCGACTCATGAGTTTGGCCGCATGCTTCATGGCGTGCAGGGCGCCCATGAGGTTGACCTGATGGCATCTCAGAAAGTCGTCGGCGGACTTGTCTTGTATGGCGTTGTAGTTCGAGAAAGTGCCTGCGTTATTCACAACAACGGTCAGTGAGTCGAATTCCGTGACTGCCGCTTCCATCGCCGCCTTGACCTGGTCCTCCTGCGTGACGTCACATTGGCGATAGAGAAGATTGGGTTGCGCTTCGAGCGAACATTCAGACGCAAGATCAGCCACAACCACCTTGGCGCCTGCTTCGAGAAATCGTTTGACTGTGCAGAGCCCGATACCTGAATTGCCACCGGTGACTAGCGCAACTTGTTCTGTAAGAGAAAAATGCATACCCACCCCTCGACCTTCTGATCCCGCTCTACCAGTTCGTGACGCCGCTGGTTGCGTCTGCCCCTTTAATGTCGGTCAGCACGCTCAGCAATTCAAAGAAGAGCGCCGCGGCGAGATGGGCGCAACTACCCGATGGATCCCGATTGGGGTTAAGTTCCACTAGGTCTGCGCCCACGAGGTTAAGGCCTCTTGCACCGTGAATGAGCTGGCGAACCTGTCGCGCCGTGAGACCGAAGGGCTCGGGGCCTGTTGTCCCCATCATTACGCTGCTGTCTAAACTATCAATATCCAGTGACAGATAGGATCGATCGCTTCCTATGACCTCTCGGCATTGGTCGCTGATGTAATCACAGCCTTTTTCGTGCACCTCATCCGCGGTAATTACCGTTATGCCCACGTCGTGGGAGAACTCCCATAAAAAGCCTGCCCGACCGCGGATGCCGATCTGAATGCAGCGCTGAGGATCAATAAAGCCATCCAGCACGGCGCGACGGAACACAGAACCATCGTTGATCTCATCGCCTCCCCAGGTGGACATGGTGTCGCAGTGCGCATCGATATGGAGGAGACCAAAAGCGTCGTCGTAAGCCGTAGCAAGGCCCTTTAATACGCCATAGGTGGTGGTGTGCTCGCCACCGCAGGAGAGAGATAGGCAACCTTGTCGACCAATGGCCTCAAATACCTGTGCGATATCGTTTGTGACTCGAGTGGTGAGGTCGGTGCAAGACCACTCGACATCGCCGTAATCGATCACGCTGCATTGCTCGAAAGGGATTGAGCCAAACGCATCATTGATGGGGCCAAAGTGCCGGCTGGCTGCGCGGATAGCTTCGGGCCCGTGTCGAGCGCCTGCCAAGCCAATTGCTCCGAGGTCCAGTGGGCATCCCACCATTACGACATCGGCGTTGCCATCAATGTCGCGACGATGGGGTGCTTGAAAAAACCCGGGAAGCGCCGCGAAGCCATTCGTCTCGAGGGTGTAACCGTGGGGCAGAGCGCGCTCGAAAAACGCGCTGATCTCAGGGTTATTGAAATCGAATGCGGGCTTGTCGTGCTGCTGCAGCGCTGCCAGTTTTTCCGGCGTCATTTTTGCCATGACATGCTCTCCAGTCGGCCCTCAGTGAGCCAGCGTTGATTACTTGGGCACGACATTGTGTCGAAGAGTCGCATCAGTGATCGACGCCCATGATTTCCACGGCGCTCAGCAGCCACTTGGGAGCGGTTTCTTCTGCTGCGACACCACCGTAGGTCAGTAAGCCCTCGGTATCGATCTTACCTGCTCTAATGTCGGCAACGGATGTCTCTAGGTCGGCCAAAAATTTTTCCAAAGACGACTCGCTGAGCACATCGATGGTGAGATGGATGGCCGGTGGGTCAAGCACCCCCAGCAGTCTCCAGCCATGTTGTTCCATGGCGCCAACGACCAGTTGAATATCGAGATCCTCACCGGCGATTTGTAGCAGGGGTCCGTGGGTGGGCCAGGTGGTTAGGCCGTCGATCGCCTCGACCTTATCAATAATGGCGTTGCGGATATCGAGCAGTTTTTTAGCGTTGGCGACATAGCCCTCATGTCCTAGATGGTGCATCAGCGCCCACACGGCTGCGATGGGTGCGAGGGGTCTGCTGCCCACAAACCCCTGGGACAGGTAGAGGCCGCAGGGCCACTCGGTCACGGGAATGTAGTGATAGGCCTGTTCTGCCTGTGACCTCCAGATGATGGTGGAGAGCGGCTTGGGTGCATAACCGTATTTGTGGAGATCGCCTGAGATAGACCGCACGCCAGGCACGCTCAGATCAAACGCGGGAATCTCCTCGCCCAGCTCCCGAAAGAACGGTGCGATGTAGGCGCCGACGCAAGCATCCACATGCAGCCAGAGATCATTCTCGATGGCGATGTGGCCCAGCGTTTCGATGGGGTCAACACATCCATAGGGCCAACTTGGTGCCGATGTGGCGATACCGATGGTGTTGGGACCAATAACGGCTTGCATGCCCGCCACATCTGCGGACAGGTCAGCCAACTGCGGGACGGTCACCACTTTGATATCCAGCACTTTGGCCATTTTGTGCACGGTGGAGTGGATCGAGTAGGGCGCGACGATCTCCGGCACGTTGATATCAGGTCGATGTTCCCTTGCCCAGTTGCGCATGGCGTGGAGCGCGCAGAAATTGGATTCGGTGCCACCGGATGTCAGATTGCCTCTCGATTGCTCATCGCCGCCGACCAGATCGATACAGATATCGAGCACATCGTTTTCAATCTTCGCTGCAGACCCCTCCTGAAACGTGAATAGGGCGTTCCAGGAGAAAAACTTGGCGTGGGTTTCCTTCGCAATTTGTAGCGCGTCACCAATGCCCCAAAAAGCCGTGCTACTGAGCTTGCCGCTCTGCTCAGGGGTCATACCGTCGACTAACTCGTCAACCTGACGTGTGACTTCCTCGTAGCTGGCGCCTGACCGGGGCAATGTGTGCAGAGATGACATGATGATTAACCTCTTAATGACTGTTGACTGGCATTGCAGAAAACCGACGTAGTGCCATCGTGATACCAGAGAAGCCGGCAAAAATCAGAACCAGTGAAACTAGTAATACCTGCAACATATCGCTCTGCTGCAACACAAAGCCGGAGATGGCCGGGCCGACCATGGCACCACCGCCGAGCGCGGCGGTTGTGAGCACGGCGTAGCGTCCAGAAATATCGACCCGCGTCACGCTGCCTAACATGTAAGCCAGCCAAAAATTAAGTGACAGCGTGAGCACAATAATGGCCAACGAATATTGAATTAGGCCCGGTTCGTTGCTTAATAAGCCAACGGTCACCACAGTGCCTGCCATGCCAAGCCGGTGAGGCTTTATAGCCCCCCAACGATCCCCGAGCCACGCCGCGCCCATGGCGCCGGCAACACCCGTGATGATGGTTAAAGAGAGGATGAGCCCAATTTGCTGCCCCGTCAGGTCACCGGCTACGCCGATTCGTTCAACAAAGGCGTAGACGCCCGAATAGCCGGTAAACCAGCATAGAAGTGCAACCATGCTCACCACGACGATCGCGCCATGGCCGCTTGACGTTTTATCACCGCCCGGTTGTTTCCCAGCAGAGATAGACGTGGGCGTCCACTGAGTGGTCACGGAGAGTAGGGCCACAAAAAGAGCGCAAGCGATCAATATGCCGGCGAAGCCAAACTGCGGGCCTATGATAGCGGGCCCTGCAAACAACAGCCCGCTCCCCAGCACCAGCTGCGCAGCCAGCGCTATGCCAAAGTGTTTGTCTGGTGCATCACTCTGTCCAATGATGGTGATCGAAATGCCATACAGCATGCCCGCGCCGACCCCCGCGAAAAACAGCCCGACGTAAATCAATGCGGCAGCGCTTTGTGTGGCGCCTATCAGCAAAGCGGTGATGAATAGAAACGACGAAAGCCAGGCAGCTGAGCGCATATTGACGCGGCTGAGCCAAAAGACGGCCGAAGTTGTGATCAAGGTGTAGCCTAGAAAGTAAGCTGCCAGCAGGAGACCTGCCTGCTCACTGTCAAAAGCAAGAGAGTCCATTGCGGTGCCAATCAGCACTGGAGCGATCAGGTAGATGATGGCCCCGGAAGAGGACATCAAGTACGCATTGATCAACGCCATACGGCTCACAGATGGCTGACCACGCTCACGTCTGAGCCATTAATCAAAGTGGCGAGCCGCTGCAGGCTGACCTCGTTGAGGTGCGGCAGAATGACTGAGTGCAGACGCTGGTTGTCTTCGCCCTCGATCTCAGTGAAGTACTGTTGCCATCTGAGTATGCCGGTATTGGGTGCCGTCTCTTCGATCTCAATGAGGGCAACATAGTTTTTGAAGGGAAAGTGCTCGCCAAACGCCCGATACACATAACGCTGCGGTGGGTCCCACAACATGACTTCCTCTCTCACCTTGCCGAACAGAATGAAATCGACTTCAAACTGCAGCTCGTCCTCGGCGGTTTGCTCGTCCACCACAGTGTCTTTGGCCAGTACGTACCAGTTCTGAATCTGTGCTGGATCGCCCATCACGTCAAAGACGGTGGTGGGTGACTGGTTGGTAAAGCGCACCTGCATATCTAGCCGCAGGGGGGCAGAGGAGTAGTCCCCAATGGCAAATGGGGCATCGGATGTCGCAGGCGCAGACGTCATTTTTTAATTCTCTTAGCGGAGCGCACGGGCCAAAACGCCAAGTTAGCGCGGTAATTTGATCAAAGATAGCTAAATTTAGCTTTGAAATCACGTTTTAATCGAGGTAACTTGAGTTTATTATCTCACTCAATTTGGCTGCTTAACTGCGGATCTGTGTGTCCAAAAGGCCGCTGAATCATATCAAAAGGGGTGCTTTTCATATGAAACAGCTATTCAAAACATCATTGGGCTTTAGCGTCGTATTGAGCTCACTGGCCACGACGGTGACCGCGCAAACCCGCGAGGAGGTCGTGGTAACAGCCCAAAAACGCGAGCAGGCCTTTAACTTTGTCGGCTTGTCTGGTCTGGCCAACCAGCTTTATGGTTCGCCACAAGTCATCGGTGCGAGCCTGAGTTACTTCTTCGGTAACTGATAGCGCCTCAAAAACCGCCGGTCATCCCTGCGTCAACAGGGATGGCCGCGCCGGTAATTTGCGCTGCGTTTTCTGAGCACAGAAATGCCACCACGGCAGCCACCTCAGATGGGGTGGCCGCTCTTCCCAGCGAAATGGTCGACATCTCCAGTGCTTCGGCATCTTCCACAGAAATCCCTTCCTGCTCGGCGAGCAGTGAAATAGCCTTTGCGCGCATTTGGGTATCTACCGATCCGGGGCAGACCGCATTGATGCGAATGTGGCTTGACCCAAACTCCAGAGCCATCGATTTGGTCAGCCCAACGACCGCGAATTTTGATGCGGTGTAAGCATGGGGTATCGCCGGTAGAGCCCTCAGGCCGCAGAGTGACGCTACGTTAACAATAGCCCCGCCACCGGTTTGGAGCATGTGTGGTATGGCCGCCTGGCAGCAATTCACAAGGCCCTTCACATTGACTGCGAGCGTCAAATCCAGATCCTCGTTGGTTTGCT
>JAHEJH010000195.1 GCA_024638905.1 Luminiphilus sp. | reverse complement strand
GGCACCCATAGACGCCGCCTGGCCAATGCACATGGTGCTCACATCCGGCTTGATGAAGCGCATCGTGTCGTAAATCGACAGGCCAGCCGTCACCGAGCCACCGGGGCTATTGATGTAAAGGTGCACGTCCTTGTCGGGATTCTCAGACTCCAGAAACAGGAGCTGCGCCACGATCAGGTTCGCCATGTGATCTTCGATCGCACCGACGATAAAGATCACGCGCTCCTTTAGGAGCCGCGAATAAATGTCGAAGGAGCGCTCCCCTCGAGAAGTCTGCTCGATCACCATCGGCACCAAGCCGAGAGCCTGTGGGTCCTGATCGAAACCTGACTGTTCCATGCTCATTCCTTTTGTCGTCTACTCTGCCGGAGTCGCCGGTCGCGCTTTGGCCAACGCATCCTGATAGCTGCACTCCACCTCTGCGATAGCCGCGGTAGAAAGCAGCTTCTCTACCACTGCATCCTCCAGCACACGTGATTCAATACCCGCCAACTGCTCGTTCTCTGAGTAGTACCAATTAATCACTTCCTCAGGGTCTTGATAGGTCGACGCGATATCTTCAATTGCTTCACGCACCTTAGCGGGCTCCGCTGTTAACTCAAACTGGCTGATCATTTCCGCCACAACGAGCCCAAGCTTAACCCGGCGTTCAGCCTGATCAGCGAACATTTCGTCGGGCAAGATTGACGCTAGGTCTAAGTCCTGCGGGGCAGCGCCGCCGAACTGCTGAAACATTTGCTGCCGCATGGCATTCACTTCCTGCGCGATCAAAGATGCAGGCAGTTCCAGCTCACCGTGGGCGGCCACAATGGCATCCATCACCTGCGTCTTCACTGACGCCTCGATCGCGTTACGGAGCTCGCGCTCCATGTTCTGCTTCACCTCGGCGCGAAAGCTCTCCTCTGTGCCCTCTTCCAAGCCATATTGCGCAAACAGGGCCTCATCTACTGGCGCGAGCTCCAATTCCTGCACTTCCTTAACCTGCACCTTGAATTCTACGTCGGCACCGGCGAGATCTTCTGACTGGTAGTCCTCCGGAAAGGTGAGCTGCAACACTTTTTCCTCGCCGGCGCTCGCGCCGATCAAGCCGTCTTCAAATCCGGGGATCATCCGGCCCGAACCCAGCTCCAGAGAGGTGCCCTCACCAGAACCGCCCTCAAAGGCCTCACCATCACGAAAACCTTCAAAATCGATTACCAATGTGTCGCCTTCTACCGCGGCGCGCTCAGCGGTGACCAATTTTCCCTGCTGCTTGCGAAACACCTCGACGATGTCGTCGATATCCGCATCTGTCACGTCGGCGACAGGCTTCTCGATCGACAAATCGTCAATCGCACTGACTTCGACGGTGGGAAACACCTCAAAAGTAGCGGTGTACTCGACATCCTGACCCGCGTCCATCTTACGCGCTTCGATGCTGGGCTGGCCTGCCGGTCGGAGATTTTCGGAGATGACCGCCTCCTGAAATGACTGGCTGATCACTTCGCCCAGCACCTCCTGTCTTACACCCGCACCAAATCGCTGCTGCATCACCCGCATGGGGACCTTTCCAGGACGGAATCCCGGCAACCGCACATTGCGGGCAGCTTCCTGAAGCCGTTTGTCGACGGCGATATCCACCCGATCAGCCGGCACACCGACGGTCAATCGACGCTCTAATCCGGACGTTGTTTCTACGGAGACCCGCATGTTTGTGCTCCTGAAAAATGCAAGATGTAAGGTATGCGATACCGTTTGTTCGCAGTGGCGCTCTACCCGGTTCAACGCGGGGCGTTACGTGGTTTCGTGGCGGAACTTGGTGCGGAAGGAGAGACTTGAACTCTCACGTCATAAGACACTGGAACCTAAATCCAGCGCGTCTACCAATTCCGCCACTTCCGCACAAAACGCAGGAAAGACCGTGACAGGGCTACCAGCGAGGCGCGCGATGTTGTCATAAAAGGCCAGTGTTTACAACGATTTCGGGCGGGGACGTCGGGTTCGGAGCGCCCTCTGCGATCGCCCGATCGCCAACGCCATGATGATAAACGACTAGAGAAACAGCGCTTAAATAAAAAGCTTATAAAACAATTGCTTATGGATATAAGCTAAATTAAATATTAAACTTGCATACAGCAAAGCAGGTAATATGACGCATTGATCTAAGAATTGGCGGGCCGTGGCTGGATTAATTTGGCGCTTCAGTCATAATGAATTGGTCGCAGTGCCCCTCAAGAAGCCTGACGACACCGGGTATCCCAAGTGCCCGGACTGTGTGTTCGCTGATGTGCCCGCGAACGCACCACTCCTAAAAGTCTATGACTACGGGCCCCTCGGGGCCCGCTTTTTTGCGCGCGCTTTTTGACAAATCAGAGCGTGTGGGTGACCCGGTCCGAGGTCAGAGACCCCGCCAGATGAGTTTCAATTTTGGCGGTGATGGTGGCGTCTTCATCTGAAAACTCGATACCGATGCCCGCTTGCCTGTTGCCCTGGGCACCCTCCGGAGTGATCCACACAACGCGTCCGGCAACGGGTAGCTTTTCTGGCTCATCCATCAGAGTGAGCAATAAGAAAACCTCATCTCCTAGACGATATGTCCGAGCCGTCGGCACAAACAGGCCACCATTTCTAAGAAAAGACATATAAGCGCCGTAGAGAACGCTTTTGTCCTGAATCGTTAGGGCCAGCACCGATTGCTGATCAACATCACTCATGTCCCTACCTTAACTGGCTGCACCTTCCCTGCCAAGGCTCGATAGAAATCGTCCGCTAATGTCTGCGAAGGCTGCATGGTCCCGGCTTCGACACAGGCGAAACAGCTCTGCGATCACGATATCCTTCCCGGGCGTCGCGCCTCGTTTGACCCTCGACGACAGCTCCGCCACGCAACGATGCAGTAACAACCAGCTTTGTGCCTGATGACAAAAACGATCCTTATCGACCCCGCGCACCTGACCTTCAACCCAGACGAGCAACTCTGATAACAGCGCGCTCAAATCGACGCCGGACCAAGCCGCCGGTGGACCAGCCTGTTGTTCACTCAACACTGGAAAGCTTGCAACAAGCGCTTCTTTTGCAGCAAGGCTTTCTGAATCAGCCATCAGCCGCGCTGAGACCGCTCGCCCTTGCGCCATGTCCAGCAAGTGCTCAGCGTCTGCGGCAGAGCCTCCGACTTGTGAACCTAACCATTTCAGCGCTGCATCTTTTTCACTACGGGGCAGACGCAACAATTGGCAGCGCGATCTGACGGTCGGCGGCAGCCGCCAGGGCTCAGCGCTGGAAAGTAGCACCAACGCGTTGCCGGGCGGCTCTTCCAGTGTTTTCAGCAGACTGTTTGCCGCCGCAAGCGTCATCTGGCCAGCATCACGAACCAGTAACAATTTGGCTGCGCCATAGAGCGCTGTCTGTTGAAGGAAGTGTGTGGCCTCTCGGACCTGATCAATGCCGATCGCCGTTTTGCCGTCCGGCACCTGGAGCAACAATAGGTCGCCGTGGGTCCCTTGAAGAAAGGCCTTACAACTCCGGCATTGCCCGCAGGCCATACCGTCCTGAAGATCATGGCAAAGCTGCTGCATCGCGAGTTGCCTCGAAAACAGAGAAGCCTCCTCTGCGTCTTCGCTGACCACAAGGTAGGCATGGCCTTTGTCGCCCGCGCCGGACATCCATGCCCGTAGTTGATTCAACAGCCACGGCGGGGTCGCGTCATGCAACTCGAGTGCGAGCTCTGATGTTTCAGGCATCTGTAAACCACCTTTTCATAACCGCCTCCAGAGATTTTTGGACACCGCCCAGGTGCTGTGCCGCGTCAACAACAATATAGCGGTCAGGAAAACGGGCAGCGCGGTCGAGGTAACCCTGGCGTACTCGCTCGAAAAACGCCTGCTCTTCTTGTTCAAAGCGGTCCAATGCCCCACGAGCGCGGGCCCGGGCCATGCCAATCTCTGGTGGCATGTCTAACAAGATGACAGTGTCAGGCACCCTGCCGCCCTGGACCAACGATTCAAGCTTGCCAATGAGCTCAGCCGATAGGCCTCTGCCTGCTCCCTGGTAAGCATAGGTTGCGTCAGTAAATCGATCGCACAGTACCCACTGCCCCTGATTCAACGCGGGCTCGATCACTTTGGTCAGGTGTTGCGCACGAGCGGCAAAGACGAGCAACAACTCCGTCATTTCTACCGGGGCTTCTTCGTCGACGCTCAACAAATTATGGCGGATTGCCTCTGCCAGAGGTGTGCCGCCAGGCTCCCGGGTTTGCAAAACCGATATGCCCTGCGCTGTCAGCTTCTCAGCCAAAAAGGTCTGCGCGGTCGATTTTCCTGCGCCCTCTCCGCCTTCGATAGTGATAAAGCGACCCGTCATACTGTTTACTGATCAGCCGAAGTGTTGGGCGACGATCGGTAGTCTGCGCGCCGGGTCAGCTGATAGCGACGCACGTTCTCTTGATGCTCCTCCAGCGTCGCGCTAAAAGCATGTGAGCCATCGCCCTTCGCAACAAAATACAGCGCGCCGGCATCATCGGGCGCAAAGACGGCGCGCAATGCTGCCTCACCGGGCAAGGCGATAGGGGTCGGCGGGAGCCCATGAATGGCATAGGTATTGTAGGGGTTGGTGGTGTCTCGCAAGTGTCGTCGCTTCAAGTCGCCATCGTAGTCATCGCCAAGACCATAAATGACGGTGGGGTCAGTCTGCAAACGCATCCCCTTTTCAAGCCGACGCAGGAAAACCCCAGCGATTTGCTTGCGCTCGTCGGCCACACCGGTCTCTTTTTCGACGATCGAGGCCAGCGTTAAAGCAGCGTAGGGAGATGCCAGCACCGAGCCCTCGGGTCGACGTTCCCACAATGAGGAGAGCAACTCAGTCAACGCGTGATGTGACCTCCGTAGAATATCGAGATCTGAGTCACCGCGGATGTAAGACCAGGTCTCGGGAAGAAAAAGCCCTTCAGCTGAGTCTTGCCGTCCGGTCATCACCAACAAGGCAGTAGATAAATCGGCAAGGGGCGTTTTGGCCAGCGTGGATTCCCGGTGCAAGACCTCTATCGCCTCGGCGAGCGTGATTCCTTCCGGTAGCGTCACACTTCGGCGCACTACCTCTCCTGCCGCCAATTTCGCGATGAACTCGCCGGCGGTCAACGGGGCATTGAGGGCAAACTCACCCGCCTGAATTTGCTCATCCAAGCCCTGCCATTGGGCGACGACACCCACCCAGCTGCCTTGGGTTAACCACTCATTATGCTCAGCTCGCGCGAGCACCGTGCTCAAGCTTTCACCCTTAGCCACAGTGATAATGGTCCCCTCTGCGGGGATCGCGAGCGCCTGATTCCAGACTGCGGCCAAGCGCAGCGCACTGGCACCAACTGCGACGGCACACAACAGCAAGGCAGCGAGGGCGACACGTTTTGTCATGCCGGCTGATCGTCCATGGCGCGTTGCAGTGCCCTGACCCACTCTCTACCAACCTCTGAGATCAGCATAGCCTCACGGACCTGCGTGACCGGGGTGACTCCGGATACCGAATTCGTTGCGATCAATGCGTCTGCAGACAAACATTCCGCCAGCGAGATGGGTCTAATCTCCACGGCGTATCCCGTCGCGGGCAGAATCTCAGTAAGCAATAGCTCTCGTCGTGTACCTGCGATACCACATTGAGCAAGGCAAGGTGTCACGACCTGTTTGCCAAATAGCATGAACAGATTCGCGCGACTGCTGGAAATCACATGATCATCGCTGTCTAGCATCACCATGTCATCCCAGCCGTCAGCTGCTCCTTCACCGGCGGCCAACACCTGTTCAGTCCGCGCCAGCAACTTAAGCCCTGCAAGTTGAGGCTGTGTCGCCCAACGAGTAGCGGCAACACCGCAACGCAACTCGGCGCACGAAGACTCGGGTCGTGGGTAGGCGCGCAGAATAGACCTTAATCGAGGGGCTTCTGGCGGCGTGTATCCACGAGGCCCCGAACCCCGTGTTACGGTCAAGCGGGCAATACCCGTATGCCCGGCAGTCTCGAGACGCTGCCCAGCTTCTGCAACGAGGCGCGCGCCCTGTTCGGCGGCGCTTGTTACCCGTAACGCCGCGAGCGCTCGAGTCAGCCGGCTCCGATGAAGGTCCTCATGCTGAATACGCCCCTCGTGACAGGACAGCGTCTCGAAGGCGCCATCGGCGTAATGTAGCCCTCGATCGTCTGCGGGTACCGTCTCGGCGGCCACGCCATCGACCCAGGTCAGTGACATGCGGTGTCGGGCGCTCAGCCCAGCTCACTGAAAATCAGAGAGCCGTTGGTGCCACCAAATCCGAATGAGTTGGACAGCGCGTGACGAATAGTTCGCTCCTGCGCTTGATGTGGCACGTAGTTGAGATCGCACCCCTCGCCGGGGTTATCGAGATTAATCGTCGGCGGTGCCACGTTATCCCGCAGCGCCAGAATCGTCAGAATCGCCTCTACCGAACCCGCCGCCCCCAGCAGATGCCCGATCATGGATTTTGTCGAGCTGACCGCGAGGTCTGACGCATAGGCGCCGAAAACACTCTTCACTGCCAGCGACTCTGCCAGGTCCCCCGCTTCCGTCGAGGTGCCGTGCGCATTGACGTAATCGATATCTTCTTTCGACAGACCGGCATCATTCAGCGCCTGTTGCATCGATGCGGCAGCACCGCGTCCATCCTCTGGGGGTGACGTCATGTGGTACGCGTCCCCGCTCATACCAAAGCCCGTCAGCTCACAATAAATGTGGGCGCCGCGGGATTTCGCGCTATCCAAAGATTCAAGCATGAGCATGCCCGCGCCATCGCCGAGCACGAATCCGTCGCGGTCTGCATCCCAAGGACGGGACGCCCTCTCTGGGTCGTCGTTGCGGGTGGACAAGGCACGCGCGGCAGCGAAGCCGCCAATACCCACTGGGGTTGTTGCCATCTCGGCACCGCCAACAAGCATCGCATCGACATCGCCTGCGGCAATCATTCTCGCACCGAGGCCGATGTTATGGGTGCCTGTCGTACAGGCAGTTACCACCGCTATGTTAGGGCCCTGCAGGTTATAGAGAATCGAGAGATTCCCTGCGATCATATTGATGATGGCGCCGGGGACGAAAAACGGCGATATCCGCCTGGGGCCCTTTTGGTCAACCAGCATGGCGGTATCTTCAATGGAGCCAATGCCGCCAATGCCCGAGCCGATGGCGCAGCCGATTCGCGCCGCGTTCGCCTCGGTGACCTCAAACCCGGAGTCTCTGAAGGCCTGTATACCCGCCACCATGCCGTACTGAATGAACGGGTCCATTCGTCTCGCATCGCGCGGCTCGAGGTATCCGTCAACGCTGAAGTTTTTAACGCTGGCGCTAAAGCGCGTACTAAAGGCGGCCGCATCGAACTGCTCAATCATCGCGGCACCGCTGCGGCCATCGCAGATGCCTGCCCAGCTGGAATCAACGTCCAAACCTAATGGCGTAACGGCACCCATGCCACTAACGACCACTCTGTTGCCTTTCATGATGCGTTCCTTATGCCCCGTGAGAGTTGCTTGTCTCTTAAATCATCTGGCGTTCGGTCTCGTTACCGGAATGCCAAATAGCATCTTTTCAATGTGTCGGTGAGCTCGCCAAAATGAAAAAGGCCGCGCTGCGTGAGCAGAGCGGCCCCGGTATTCAGTTGCTGAGACCCGCTCAGGAGAGGTTGGTATTGATGTAGTCGATCGCCAGCTGAACGGTGGTGATCTTTTCTGCCTCTTCGTCAGGAATTTCAGTCTCGAATTCTTCCTCGAGCGCCATGACCAGCTCTACTGTGTCGAGGGAATCTGCACCGAGATCGTCAACGAATGACGCCTCCGCCTTGACTTCCTCTTCTTTGACGCCCAACTGCTCGGCGACAATTTTTTTCACTCGATCTTCAATATTGCTCATGACGTACTCTTTGCTCCCGGTTGTCGTCGGGCGCATGGCCCAAACGCCGTGGATTTTACAAGCTTTTGCCGCAAGTAAAACCCTTTTTGACGGATATTCGACCCTTGATAGCGCGGCTCAGCCCATGTAAAGGCCGCCGTTCACGTGCAGGGTCTCACCCGTGATGTATTGGGCGGCATCACTGGCCAAAAAGGCCACCGCAGCAGCCACATCGTCGGGTGAGCCGAGTCGACCCAGAGGAATCTGGTTCTGTAGGACATCTCGCTGCTCATCACCGAGCGCGCGAGTCATATCGGTGTCGATGAACCCGGGCGCAATGCAGTTCACGGTCACCGAGCGCGAGCCGAGCTCTCTGGCTAGGGAGCGCGCCATCCCCTCTGCGCCGGCTTTGGTGGCCGCATAATTGCTCTGCCCCGCGTTACCCATGGATCCGACAACGGAGGTGACATTGATGATGCGCCCCCAACGGGCTTTAGTCATGCCGCGCAGACAGGCCTTGCTGAGTCGGTACAGCGCCGTGAGGTTCGTATCGATAACCGACTGCCACTCGTGCTCCTTCATGCGCATCAGTATGTTGTCTTGTGTGATGCCCGCGTTGTTGATCAGCACGAGCGGATCTCCCAATTCTTCGCGAATACCAGCAATGAGCGCCTCAACACTGTCGAGATCCGTGACATTCAGGACCTTGCCAATACCGCCCAGTCCGCTGAGCGCTTCACTGATACCGGCCGCGCCAGCTTCGCTGGTGGCAGTACCCACTACGGTCATGTGCTGCTCGGCTAGCATCCGCGCAATAGCAGCGCCAATCCCTCTGCTTGCGCCGGTGACAAGCGCAACTCTTTGTTCGCCTTCGCTCATCGTGCAGCCTCCGTTGCAGTAACTTTGAGCGCCTCAGGGTCTTCCAATGTGGCGCACTGAATAGACCGATCAATCCGCCTGAGCAGACCGGCTAACACTTTGCCGGGGCCGCACTCTGCAAAGCGCGTACACCCCGCCTCAATCAGCGTGATCACGCATTGCGTCCACATCACCGGTTCCGAAACCTGACGGACCAGGAGTCGTCTGATTTCCATCGCCTTACGGTGCGGCTGCGCATCAACATTGCTGATCACAGGAACCGTTGCATCGCTGAGCTCTACCGTCTGGAATGCCTCGGCCATAACGGCCGCAGCTGGCTGCATGAGAGGGGTATGAAACGGCGCGCTGACAGGTAGCGGCAAGACGCGCTTGGCACCCGCCTCTTTCATAAAGGCACCCGCGGATTCCACCGCACCTGCATGACCCGCTATGACGACCTGGCCGGGGGAGTTGTAGTTGACCGCGCCAACATAGGCAGTGTCATCGCAATGCGTGACACAAATTTCATCAATAACTGCATCGCTCAAACCCAGCACGGCGGCCATGGCGCCCTCTCCTGCCGGCACCGCGGATTGCATGGCGCGCCCACGAGTCTGCACTAGCCGAGCCGCGTCATTTAGCGACAATGCGCCCGCGACCACCAATGCGGAGTACTCGCCTAGGCTGTGCCCCGCCACAAACTCGGGGCTCGGGCCGCCTTCTTGCTGCCAGCAGCGATAAAGCGCCACGCTGGCAGTCAAAATAGCAGGCTGGGTGAACTCAGTGAGGGTGAGCTGGTCTTCGGGGCCTTGGCTGACGAGCGCCCACAGGTCATAACCCAGGGCATCACTGGCCTCGGCGAAAGTGTCTCCGACCACTGCGTAGTGTTCCGCTGCCTGCGAGAGCATGCCGACGGACTGTGACCCCTGGCCGGGGAAGAGAAAGGCGTACCCTGACAAAAACGATTACTCGTCGTCGCCGGTGTCCACTACCTTCTTACCGCGATAAAAACCATCAGCACTCACGTGGTGACGACGACGGGTCTCCCCAGAGGTCTCATCAACGGTGAGCGTGGGCCCACCGATGGCGTCGTGCGCACGACGCATGCCCCTCTTGGAGCGAGTCTTACGATTCTGCTGTACAGCCATGACTGGCCTCCTAGTTAAAACTACTCGACGCGGAACCCAATCCGCGCCGCCGTAAACAGTGAGAGCACGTAGTCTATACGCGCCCCCGGGATATCAGGATTTGAGGCGCTCTAGCACCGCAAATGGGCTCTCTCGCTCGCCTGTATCCTCGACCTTTTCCGGCCCTTCAACTTCGGCGGCAAGCGCCGCCTGTTGCGCCTCTGACTTACATTCCGTCTCATGTACCGGTGAGACAGGAATAGCCAACAATATTTCCTCTTCTGCGATGTCGCTCAAATCGGCGGCATCTTCCACAAGCAACGGCTCATAAGTTGCCGGCAATGATGCGGCCTCTTCGTCGGTCCAGACGCAAGCCATGAGCGAAGCAGTCGTGATCGGCACTTCCATGTCGCCGAGGCATCTCTGGCACTGCATCACCACCTTCACCTCGACAGACACCGCAACCACGTAACGCGCTTCCTCGTCCCGCCGAAAATCAAAGGCCGCTGAGCCTAAATCGACAATGCCAATCCCCGACTCAGCGAGCCGCGGCAGATCATCAGGTGATACAGTGCCATTAATCTGCACTCCGCGGGCCGCCAAGCCGCGCAGATCCAACTGTTTTGGCAATGCCCCGGTTTTCATGGCCGCGGATCATACGGACGGCGGTATAGGCTGTCAAAGTGATCTGGGCCCTTGCAGTCAGCCGGTTGTCAAAGAGTGACTTTTCACCATATTTGTCACCCACTTTAAGGTACCTAGCATGAATCTGATCCTTGCCTCGACCTCGCCCTATCGTCGCAGGCTGCTCGAGCGGCTACGTCTACCCTTCACCTGCATGGACCCGGCGATCGAGGAATCGATGCGGGAGGGAGAATCGCCGTCAGAGCGGGCGTCCCGCCTGGCGACAGAGAAAGTGTCCGCAACGGCACAAAGGTTGCAGGGCGATGCGATAGTCATTGGCTCAGATCAGGTCGCCTGTTTAGCGACCCAGATCCTGCACAAACCCGGTACCCCTGAAGCAGCTGAGCGACAACTCGCCGCCTCAAGCGGCCAGACCGTTCGTTTTTGGACCGCCGTCTCAGTATGGACGAGCCCCGACCAGGCCCCCACGCAGCGAGTGGTCCCCTGCGAGGTCAAGATACGGGCACTCAGCGCCCCTGAAATCACCCGCTACGTGGCGCTCGACCAACCCCTGGATTGCGCTGGCAGCTTTAAGTGGGAATCGCTTGGTATCACGCTATTTGAGGCCATACGGACCGACGATCCCACGGCGCTCGAGGGGTTGCCGCTAATCGCGCTTGGCGAACTTCTGCGCGAGGCAGGAATATCGTTACCGCTGGCCGCGCAATCGGCTCAACACAGCCTCTAGCTCAGCATCGAGCGGGCATTCCAACTCATAGCGCTCGCCGCCAAGCTCAAATGAGATGGCTTTAGCGTGCAAGAACAAACGCTTGAGGCCCGCAGTCCCACTGACCGCCTGGGACTGTTCGTTTTGGTACTTGGTGTCGCCCAAAATGGGGTGGCCAATGTGTTGCGTGTGGACACGGATTTGATGGGTCCGCCCTGAAATGGGCTTGACCCGGATCAGGGTAGCGCCGGCAAACCGCTCTACGACCTGCATCTCGGTTTTAGCGGCCTTGCCCTCTGCGGCGACCTTAACGATGCGCTCCCCTGTGGGTGTATGCCGCTTGGCGAGCGGCGCTGACACGCTTTTTTGATACGCAGGCCATTTACCCGCTACCAAGGCCAAGTACTGTTTATCTACAGAGTCTTTTCTAAGTTGCTCATGTAACGTTCTGAGGGTACGTGCATTTTTGGCCACGAGTACAAGCCCCGAGGTGTCCCGGTCCAACCGGTGCACTAACTCCAGATAGCGCGCCTCTGGAAACAGGCTGCGCAGCGACTCAATGAGCCC
>JAHEJH010000262.1 GCA_024638905.1 Luminiphilus sp. | reverse complement strand
ACCATGATCGAGGCTCATGCCGTTTCGATTCGGCATGCGTGCCTGAGTCTCCGCCATGTTGGTGTCGGAAAGCACAAAATCGTCGTCGACCACATATCCCAGATTCAACAAATAGGCGACCAGCCCATAGACTTCGTCCGGACTGAGGGACTTGGGTGCGTTCCACGGCATGGCTCGGTAGATGTAATCCCAGAGTGTCGACAGGGTCGGCACCTTCATCAAGGTGGTCCGGGTCACGCCGGGGTTGGTCAGCGAGGCCACCCGCCCGGTAGCGATATCATCTTCAGTGATGTTGCCCAGCACCAAAGGTGCAAAAATCTCGTTGGAGTCGCCGAAGTCGCCGTGGCAGGAGGCGCACTGGGCCAGCCAGATTTCCTCGCCCGCCCACACATCGCCACTGCCGGGTGGCAGACCGACAAAGTCAGGGCGCACGTCGATATCCCAGGCCGAGACCTCGCCCTCCGTCGCGGGTCTACCTAAACCGTCGAGACCCTCGGGCAAAGCCAGCGTCCACGGTGTCATCACCATCGCGCACAGCCATAGAACGACCGCTTTAGCCCAGCTGGACATTGTGTACCTCGCCGTCGCTGCCCACTCGCCAGGTCTGTATGGCGTTGTTGTGGTAGATCGATCGCGTGCCGCGCACCTGGACCAGCTCTGCGCGACTGGGCTGGATGTAGCCAGTGCTATCGGTGACCCGGGATTGCAGCAGTGCCTCCTCGCCCTGCCAAACCCAATCACAGTGGAAGCGGGTCAGCGCCTTGGGCAGGACCGGCCCCTCTAGGCGTGCCAGGCGCCAGTTGCGGCCACCATCGACCGACACCTCAACTTTCTCCACGCTGCCGCGGCCGCTCCAGGCCAAACCTGTGATGTCGTAATAGCCTTGCTTCAACAATTTTTGCCCACCGGAAGGCGCCGTGATCACCGACTTCGCCTCCTGAATAGAGGTGTATTGCCGGTGCGTGCCATCGGGCATCAGATCCACGTAGTGCGCCACCTCGTCTTTGGTCGCCCAGGGCGCATCGCCCACTTCAAGTCGCCGCAGCCACTTCACCCAAGACACGCCCTGTACACCGGGCACCACCAGCCGCAGAGGGTAGCCGTTCTCCGGGCGCAACATTTCGCCGTTTTGACCGTAGGCCACTAGCGCATCGTCTAATGCGTTCTCAAGATTGATGGTGCGAGTCATGCTGGAACCGTCGGCACCTTCTGCCAGCAGAACGGTCGCGCGTTTGCGATCAAAGCCTGCCCGCTCCAGCAACAACGAGACCGGAACGCCGGTGAATTCAGAGGCCGACAACATTCCGTGGCTGTATTGAACTGTCGGCACCGCCACATTGCCCCACTCCAGCCCCGTATTCGCGCCACACTCGAGAAAGTGGATGCGCGACACGCTGGGCATGCGAAGCAGTTCTTCCATGGTGAACACCAGCGGGGTGTCTACCAGCCCGTTGATCATCAGCCGGTGCCGCCGCGGATCAATGTCGACCCAGCCTTGATGATGGCGCTCAAAGTGCAGACCACTGGGGGTAATCATGCCGAACAGGTTCTGCAGCGGCGTAAACGAGACGCTGGACTGGTCGGTCCGGGTGAGGCCCGGACTCTGACGCCGGACGATATTGGCCTCAAAAGGGGATGGTTGTCCGTAGGGGTTGGCCACTACCGGCTTGCCCAGACTGCGGGTCCAGCTGGGCAGGTTTACGATGTCGGGGTCGTCATCTGCCATCAGTGCCGGCGCCACCATGGACGCGGTCGCTGCAGCAAAGGCGCCTTGCAGCAGGCTGCGGCGGCCAGCATTAATTCCGTCTCGCGAGATATCCTCAACAAGGTCTTTGGGCAAAAAGGATTCAGGCGCAGGTTGGAGCTGACCCTGCTCGGCGTCTGATGCCATCCTTCTCCTCCCCCGGGGTCTTCCTGTGTTACTGCGTTCACCCGCGCTATTTGGCAAGCTCGGGGTCTTTCGCGCCGTTATTATTTTTTTATATAAGCATATAACTTAATGTTAAACTGCCTTTAACACGGCCGCAAGCGACACACCGTGTTTTTGCCAAGCGATACGCCAGACCGTATGGTGCACCTGATGATGGCGATATGGCTAGAGTGTAGCGCACCTGCGGCCTTGGACGCGCGCCGGATATCGCATCAACGCGTGATGCCTGTGCAACATCAACCAAGGCACCAAAAACACAGGTGACTTAAAGCATAGTGGCGTGAAAAGCAGCGCCGCCAATATCTGGCGGCCTATATTGACGGCCCATCCGTAATAGGAGAACCCCATGCCCCGATTGCTCATGATGACCTTGCTCGCTTGTCTGACGCTGTCACCCGCCACCCACAGCGCCGATGCCGAGGGCCCGGGGGTCGTTTTTCATTTGGACTCCGAAACCAGCATGAACCGCA
>JAHEJH010000184.1 GCA_024638905.1 Luminiphilus sp. | reverse complement strand
TTGCTGTGCTCGATCATCCACAGGTTGGCGACGGTCCTGAGGATAGGCATCAGCGTGGTGTGGGAGACCAACACCACATTTTTCTGGTACCCGTGATTAAACAGCTCTCGCTGGCTACGCATCACTTCAATGTAAGCCGGCTCTACCGGCATGAACATCAGTACAAAATCGGGACTCTCCATTCCCGGCAGGTTCGCATAGTCCTTGGCTGACAGGGCATCGATATGGTTTCTCACAGCCTTTGCATGTGCTTCCAGCGCACTGTTCCGCTCAGCATCGGTTTCAGCTGTCACGGCCCGCTCGTAGTCGACCAGTGACACTTTGCTATCGATGACCAGGTTTTTCCCTTCGGGCAACCGAATGACAAAATCAGGCAGGTGACGATCACCCTGCTCATCCCTGATGGCGACTTGTGCATCGTAGTGCTCACCCCGCCGAAGACCGGCGAGCTCGAGGGTTTTTTCCAGCTGGGCCTCACCCCAGTTACCCACCAGCTTTTTGTCGCCTTTGAGCGCGCGGGTCAGGTTTTGTGCCTCGCCCGACATGGACACGCCCACCGACTCGAGATGTTTGATCTGCTCGCCCAGCGATGCGCTGTTGCGCACCATATCGGTATGCACCTGATTGACTCGCGTTTGAAACTGATCAATTTTTTCCGCGAGCGGCTTCAATAGGCTATCGAGGCTTTTTTGATTAGTGGTCTCCAGCGCCTTGCCGGACGATGCGAGCAGTTTTTGCCCGATCACCTCTAACTCAGCTCGAAGCGTGGTGCGAGATTCTTCCACCCATTTCATTTGGTTCTGATGATGGGCATCGCGTTCAGAAAGAGTGGCATCCTGAGCGCTGAGCTGCGCCTTTACCGAGGACAACTCGTGCTGCAGTGTCGTCAGCTCAGATTCAAGGGCCTGATTGCGCTCCACAGCCAGGGCTGCGGCGGTTTTATGGGCAATGGCCTCTGATTGTGCTGCCGTCAGTTCCTGTCGACGCTTTTGCAGTTGCAGCAAGCTCAGTAGTAAGCCCGCTCCGCTGGCCGCCGCCAAGCCCAACCAGAACAGCGGCTCACTGGTCATTCAGCCGCCGATGACAGCAACGCCAGATCAGCGACCTGTGTAAACAGTGCTCGCAAACCGCCGAGAAGCCGCAACCGATTCAAGCGTTCAGCAGGGTCCTCTGCATTGACCATAACGCCATCAAAAAACGCGTCTACAGGTCCGCGGAGTTGGGCGAGCTCATCGAGCGCGCTTTGATAGTTTCGATCTGCCAGAAGCGGTCTTAGTGTCGACCCGACCCGGCCAACCGCTTCGTGCAGTGCGTGCTCGGCATCATGGATGAAGAGGTTGGAGTCGGCGGGTGTGCCGTCGAGTTCGTCAGCTTTTGCCAGAATATTGGCTACCCGTTTATTGGCCGCAGCGAGATGTTCGGCCGTTTCGGTTTTGGCAAAAGCGTTCAGCGCACGCACGCGCAGATCGATATCGAACAGATCGGTGGCGCCCGTCGCCAGCGCCGCGCGCACCACAGAGATATGGATCCCATCGTCGTCGTACCAGTTCCCCAGCCGCTCAGTAATGTAGTGCGATACGGTGCCTGCCGTGTCCGGAGCCAGCTTAGCGGTATGTTGCACGAATGCGCCCTGCAACAGCTCGGTCAAAGAAAGCGGCTTTTTGAGATCGATGAGCATCCTGATTACAGCCAGAGATGCCCTGCGCAAGGCAAAAGGATCTTTAGATCCGGTAGGGGGCTCGCCAATGCCAAAAATCCCAATCAATGTATCAAGGCGGTCCGCCAGCGCGACGGCCGTCGCTTCGGGAGATGGGGGCAGCTCGTCACCGGCAAACCGGGGGTAATAGTGGTACTCAATGGCCTCTGCCACAGCGCCAAGCTCTCCGTCATGGCGCGCATACTCTGCGCCGGCGATACCTTGTAGGTCGGGGAACTCAAGCACCATTTCCGATACCAGGTCGCACTTGCTCAGCTCGGCCGCTCGGAGTGTTGTCGTCTCGTCTGCGCCGATGGCGTTTGCCACCTGCTTCGCGATAGCGACTACCCGACGGGTCTTGTCCAGCAGACTCCCCAAATGGTGTTGAAACACAACGCTGCCCAAGCGGTCCTGTCGCGAGGCCAGCGACGATTGCTTGTCGTTGGCAAAGAAAAAGGCCGCATCGCTCAACCGGGGTCGGATAACGCGTTCGTTTCCCGATACAACCTGTTCTGGCTGCTTGCTCTCGATATTGGCGACAGTGATGAAAGCGGGCAGCAATGACCCGCTGCTCGCATCGTTGAGATGAAAGTATTTCTGATGGGTCTTCATCGCTGAGATCAGCGCCTGCGCGGGGACTGCCAAAAACTCCTGATCGAAACTCCCCCGCAAGGCCGTTGGCCATTCCACAAGCCCGGTGACTTCATCGAGCAGGTCTTCAGACAGCGCCACCGCTTCGCCTTTATTCGCCAGAGCGAGGACCTGTTCCGCGATCAGTGCGCGTCGCTCGTCCATATTGACCAGCACCCGTGCCTCGCGCAGGGTATCTCGATACGCCGCCGGTGAACTGATTGCCACGGGCGTGTTGTGATGGAAGCGGTGACCACGACTTTCCCGGCCACTCTCAAGTCCAAACAACTGAAGTGGCAGGACCGCATCTCCAAGAAGCAACACCAGCCACTGCACCGGGCGTAAAAACTCGTCGCGAGAGCGCCCCCAGCGCATGCGCTTTGAAACGGGTATGCCAGCGACTGCGTTGGCGATAATGTCCGGAATCACCTCGGTGGCCTGCGCGCCTTTTTGCGAGACATGAGCGGCGACACGCTCTACACCCTGCGCCTCAACGACGATGAGGTCGTCTGCCGAGATGCCCTGTTTGCGCGCAAAACCTTCTGCCGCCTTAGTCCATGCGCCGCTATCATCCTTGGCGGCAGAGACGGGTGGTCCCACCACCTGTTGCTCGCTATCTGGCCCTTTAATCGCCACGTTTTCGACCCACACCGTCAGGCGTCGCGGCGTTGAAAAATGGTGCGCTCCCGTGAAGGGCAGGTTGGCTTCTGTCAGTCCATCGGTCACGCCCTGACACAAAGCGGTGGCCATGGCGGAGATCTCACCAGCCGGCAATTCTTCGGTTCCCAGCTCAAACAAGAGATCGGCGGTGGTCATGATTCGCCACCTGCCGCCGCTTCCAGCTGCGCGAGCGCGGCGGCGGCAAGGTCAGGATCAGCCTGTGGGAAGCCGAGCGCACCCCGCGCTGCCACATAGGCCTCTGCAGCCGCCCGCGCCAACGCGCGAACTCGCAAGATATAGCGTTGTCGCTCTGTTACACCAATGGCGTGACGAGCATCGAGCAGATTGAAGGTGTGGGATGCCTTCATCACGTGCTCGTAGGCGGGCAGCGGCAATTGCCTCTCTGCCAGCCGCATCGCTTCGCGTTCACAGAACTCAAACTGGGTAAACAGGTAGTCGACATCGGCTTCAACAAAGTTAAAGGTCGACATTTCCACTTCGTTCTGGTGGTACACATCGCCGTAGGTGACGGGCCCGGAAGGGGCGTTTGCCCAGATGAGGTCATAGACCGACTCGACGCCCTGAAGGTACATCGCGATGCGCTCCAGACCGTAGGTTAGCTCACCGGTGACGGGGTGGCACTCCAGCCCACCTGCCTGCTGAAAGTAGGTGAACTGACTGACTTCCATGCCGTTCAGCCACACCTCCCAGCCCAGACCCCAAGCGCCCAAAGTGGGTGATTCCCAGTTGTCTTCGACAAAACGGATGTCGTGGACCAATGGGTCGATGCCCAGCGCGAACAGGCTACCGAGGTAAAGATCCTGAAAATCGGCCGGGGAGGGCTTCATGACGACCTGAAACTGATAGTAGTGCTGCAAACGATTGGGATTTTCGCCATATCGGCCGTCAGCGGGGCGGCGGCTCGGCTGAACATAGGCCGCGTTCCAGTTTTCGGGGCCGAGTGCGCGCAAGAAGGTGGCTGGATGAAAAGTGCCGGCGCCCACTTCCATGTCCAGAGGTTGCAGCACTACGCAGCCGTGGTTGGCCCAGTATTCCTGCAACCGCAGAATAACCTCTTGAAATGTTGCAGGCGCCACGAAGTACAACCTAAAGTCGACGAGAGCAGTTAGTATAACTGCGTTGCCCGCGCCATAATCACTTTTCCAACACTGACCCCGTCAAATTCCCCTTAACCTATGACTGCATCACCCAAACCCCTCTGGCTAGAGTGGACCGTCATTTTGCTCATCAGGTTGATGACCGGAGTGACGCGCCTCATGCCCCTTGGTTGGGCGCGCGCCTTGGGTAGAGCGTTCGGGGCCGGTCTTTATCATTTCAACGGCCGGATGAGGCGTGTAGCCATTCGCAATCTCGAGTTGGCGTACCCCGAGTGGACACCCAACAGGCGGCGGGTGATGGCGAGGCAAAGCGTTCAGTCGACTGGCGAACTCATGGCTGAAATGGGCCGGGTGTGGACGCAGCCTTGGGCGCAGACCACCGCACTGCTTGAAGTCGAGGGTCTGGGTTGCGTGACGGAACCGTTGGCGTCAGGGCAGGGCGTCATTGTCCTGGGCCCTCATCTGGGCAATTGGGAGCTCCTGGGCATGCACTTGGCGACCCTGGGTAATCTGGTGGCGCTCTACGAGCCAATACCCCTGAAAAAACTCGATGAGCTGGTGCATCGCGGCCGCCAGTGCACTGGCGGTAAGCTGGTGCCCACCACGTCGCGTGGTATCGCCGAGCTGGTTCGCTCGGTGCGAGCAGGTGGTATCACTGGCATCCTGCCTGACCAGGTGCCTAATGATGAAAATGCCGGTCTCAACGCGCCTTTCTTCGGTGTCGAGTGTTTCACCGCCGCATTGGCGTCCAACCTCATTAGAAAGTCGGGAGCCGCGCCGGTGATGGGCGCTGTGCTAAGGACCGAAAAAGGTTTTCGCGCGGTGTACCGACCTGCGGAACCCGGCGTACAGAGCGCCGACACCTTCGAAGCACTGAGCGCGATCAATCTTGGGGTAGAAAAGTTGATCGCCGGGAATGAGCGACAATACCAGTGGCAGTACAAGCGTTTTCGGTGCCGGCCCAAAGGGTTGGTTGATCATTACGACTGGTCGATCATGCCGTTGCAAGATGAGGCAGGCCTCAAGAGATGACACAGGTTACGGGGAAAGTGATTGCCGGTGTCATAGGGTTTATGGCGTTTGGGCCGGCGGGGCTATTGTTTGGTTTGGTGTTGGGCCACGCTTTTGACAGGGGGTTATGGCGCGCGCTGCAGCTTTCCGGGCCCGAAGCCGTGCACATCATGCGCGCACAGTTTTTTGAGACCACGTTCACCTTGTTGGGATTTGTCGCCAAGGCGGATGGCCGCGTGTCGGAAGCAGAGGTCGCCCAAACCGAGGCGCTGTTTATTCAGCTGCGACTCAATGCCGCCCAGCGCCGCAGTGCGATCGAGCACTTTAAAAAAGGGTCGGCGCCCGGCTTTGATCCCGCTCCCACCGTTGCCAAGTTCAACGACTGTTTGGGGCCTCGGCGTCAGGCGCAGCACACCTTGATGGCCTTTCTGGTGGGTATTGCATTGGCCGATGGCACCTTCTCCGAGACAGAACGCGGTGCGTTATATCGATTAGCGGAACTGCTGGGCTTGCCGCGGCGTGAGGTGGACCAGCTGATTTCCATGGTCAACGCGCAGGCCCAGTTTCAGCAGGGTAGCTATCACCAATCGAGCACTGGAGGAGGTTATCGCCCCCGTAATGCCGAGACGGAGCTGAGCACGGCTTATGCCGCACTGGGTCTGACTGCTGACGCCTCGGATGCAGAGATCAAGCGCCGCTATCGCAAGCTGATGAGTGAGAACCACCCGGACAAGCTCATCGCCGAGGGCGTCCCCGATGAACTACTCCGGGTCGCGACCGAGCGGGCCCAGGAAATCACAGCCGCTTATGAGGTCATTCAACAGGCGCGGGGATCTAAATAGCGACGCTCACCTTCGAGCCCACGACTCGTCGCGTTGCAAAGTACTCGAGACACAAATAGCAGAGTGGTGGCAGCGGGGGATTAATGTCGCCAGAATGCGGGCGTCAGCAATACCAGTAGGGTAAATACTTCCAGGCGGCCCATTAGCATGGCGAGGCAAAGAATCAGCTTCCCCGGTTCGCTGACGGCGCCATAGTGATCGGCGACTTCTCCTAGCCCCGGCCCCAGATTGTTCATGGTGGCCACCACAGCGGAAAATGCGGAGATAAAGTCGAGGTTGGTTGCCAGCAGGGCCAGCCAGATCAGAACAAAACAGAACATATACACCGCAAAGAAACTCCACACGGCGCTGATCACTTCCGTTTGCACTCGCCGCGCATCCAGCTTCAAGGGGATCACCGCGTTGGGATGAAGCAACTGCCGCAATTCCCGCATACCCTGACGAAATATGAGCAAAATGCGCATAGCTTTCATGCCGCCGCCGGTGGAGCCCACACAGCCACCCATGAAGCTCAGTATTAACAGGAGTATTGGCAAAAACAGCGGCCAGACGGAAAAGTCCTGTGTGGTGAATCCGGTTGTGGTGGCGATCGAGATGGTTTGGAACAGCCCGTGAATCACGCTGTCCTCGAAGCTGAGGGTTTCGGTGGTCAGCAGCAGGCAGCAGACCACGATTGTCGCTGAGGCAATCACCGTGACGAAAAATGCCGTCTCGGAGTCCCGGGCATAGACGCGCACGCTGCGGCGCTGAAGCGCGATGAAGTGCAGCCCGAAATTAATGGCAGACAGCAGCATGAATACCGAGCTCACTAGCAGTACACGGTTTTGCTCGTAGTGCCCCAGACTGGCGTCGTGGGTGGAGAAGCCGCCGATCGCCACAGTGGAAAAAGCGTGGCAGATCGCGTCGAACATTGACATACCGGCAGCGAAATAGCTGGCCGTACAGGCGATGGTTAACAGCAAGTAGATACCGAACAGGGCCTTGGCGGTGCTGGTGATCCGCGGGGTCAGCTTGCGATCTTTGGAGGGGCCCGCGCTTTCGGCTCGGTATAGCTGCATGCCGCCGATGCCGAGCATGGGTAAGATCGCCACCGCCAGCACAATAATGCCGATGCCGCCCAGCCACTGCAGTAGCTGCCGGTAGAACAGTAACGACTGCGGCAAGCTGTCGAGTCCAGTAATCACCGTTGCCCCGGTTGTGGTGAGGCCCGAGATCGATTCGAAAATAGCGCCGACGGGGGTTAGTGCGAGATCGGGGGCGAGCCACAGCGGTATGGCGCCGAACAAACCCAGTACCACCCAAAATAAAGCGGTCACCATGAACCCGTCGCGGATATTCAGGTCCCGGCTCAGGTGCCGCGTCGGTAGCCACAGCATCACGCCGGCAAACAGCGTTGCGGCCAGTCCCGTGGCAAAGGCGGACTCGATACCATCTTTGTCGATCAGCGACAGGAACAGGGACGGTAACATCGCGGTGCTGAACAGGATCAGCAGCACGCCGATGATCTTGAACGCCATGGCGAATTGCATCAGATGAAGCCGAATCCCACAGCAAACAATTTTTCGACGGCGGAAATCTGCGTGCGGTCGGTCAAGAAGAGGATGACGTGGTCATTGGCCTCTATCACCACATGACCGTGTGCCATCAGCACGGCTTCTCCCCGCAGGATGGCCCCGACTGTCACGCTTGACGGGAGATTCAACTCATCCAGCCGGCGTCCCACGACCCTGGATGATCGTGTGTCCCCATGCGCCGTCACTTCAATGGCCTCAGCGGCGCCACGCCGCAGCGAGTGCACGGCGCTGATGTCGCCGCGCCGAACATGCATGAGTAGGCTGCTGATGGTGATCTGCTGTGGTGAGATGGCGATGTCGATTTCCTCGCCAATCAGGTCTGCATAGGCTGAGTTTGTAATCAGCGTGATCGCTTTTTTTGCGCCAAGCCGCTTTGCCAGCATGGACATCATGATGTTGGATTCGTCGTTGTCAGTCAGCGCACAAAAGACATCGGTGTTTTCGATATTTTCTTGTTGGAGCAGCAGCGGCTCATTGCCACTGCCGTGCAGCACGATGCTGTTTTCCAGCATGTCTGACAACACCCGGCACCGGTCATAGGAGCGCTCGATAACTTTGACCTGATAGTCCTTTTCAAGACGCTTTGCGAGGGTGGCGCCAATGTTGCCGCCCCCTGCAATCATGATTCGGTTGTAGGGCTTGTCGACTTCGCGAAGCTCGGACGTCACGGCGCGAATGTGTTCTCTGGCGGCAATAAAAAACACTTCGTCGTCGGGCTCGACCACCGTCGCACCCTCGGGAATGATGGGGTCTCCGCCGCGTCTGAAGATCGCCGCGACCCGGGTGTCCACCCGGGGCATGTGTTCGCGAATCTCTTGCAGTTCCCGCCCGACGATGGGACCGCCAGCGACGGCCTTCACGGCGACTAGCCGGATTCGGCCCTCGGCAAAATCGAGCACCTGCAGTGAGCCGGGGTTGGCGATCAACTGCTCGATATTTTTTGTGACGAGCTGCTCCGGGCCGATGATGACATCGACCGGGATAGCTCCCGACTCAAATAGCGCCTTATGTTTGGCGAGATAGTCTGCGGAGCGCACACGGCTGATTTTTGTGGGTGTGCGGTACAGCGTGAAGGCGACCGAACAGGCCAGCATGTTGATCTCGTCACTGTCGGTGACGGCGATCAGCATGTCGGCGTCTTCTGCGCCTGCGTTCATTAATGTGGATGGGTGAGCCCCGTTGCCCAACACCGTCCGGATATCCAGACGCTCCTGAAGTCGCTTCAGGGTGGCGGCGTGCTCGTCGACGACTGTGATGTCGTTTTGCTCATCGGCGAGGTGTTCAGCTAGCGTGCCGCCAACTTGCCCCGCTCCGAGGATAATGATCTTCACCGGCCTCTGGACCCTCCCAACGACCCGGGCACACCTTAAACCAAGTGAAACCCGCCACGCCATGTGGATTACTTACGTTGGCGGAGGGGTTCGCAGTGTTACTCAGCAGGCTTTCGCAACAGCGCAAAGTAAAGCCCATCGCCACCGTGCTGGTCTGGCAGAGTCTGCCAGCCATGTTGGCGCGGCGTGCCGGTGCGCAGCGTTACCGCATCGGTATGCGCCCCGTATTGGGCGGCGAACTGGCTGACGACCTCGTCGTTTTCTGCGGCCAACAAGGAACAGGTGACATACAGGAGTCGACCTCCCGGTTTTAGTGCCGGCCAAAGCCCCGCCAATATCGCCAATTGTTGGCTGGCAAAACCTACGATGTCGCCAAGTTCCCTGAGGATTTTGATGTCTGGGTTCCGTCTTATGACGCCGGTCGCCGAGCAGGGCACGTCGGCCAGAATGGCATCGAAGGGTTTGGCTATTAGCGCCTCCGGTAGCTCGCTGGCATCGGCTACGAGCGGTGTCAGCCGGAGGTCCAGCCGGGTGGTGTTTTCAATGACGCGCTGCAGTCGGGGCTCGCTGATGTCCAGGGCGACGAGCTCCTCAATGGCGGGCTGGAGCTCGAGCAGATGACAGGCCTTACCCCCCGGCGCCGAGCAGGCGTCGAGAATCCGCTCGCCGGCCTGGGGCGCCAACAGGCGAGCGACCAGTTGGGCGGCGCTGTCCTGAACGCTGGCGACACCTTCGGTAAACCCCGGTAACGACCCCACATCGACCGGGCGATTGAGCACGACGCCGTCGAGTGAAACGGCACAGGGTGTCGCCTCAATCTCGGCGTCTGTCAGTTGCCGCAGGTAATCATCCCGTGTGCTTTTGAGTTGGTTAACCCTCAAGGTCATGGGCGGTCGATGGCGAGCAGCCAAGGCGATCTGCTCTGCTGCGCCGTCATATTGAGCGCACAGTTCGGTGTGCAACCAGGCAGGCAATGCCCGCTGCGCCGCCGGTGACAGCACCTCGGCGGCCACATTCTCACGGCGTTGGTAGGTGCGCAGCACGCCATTAACCACCCCTTTGGCCCACGGCTTTTTCAATGCGCGGGTGGCGTTGACGGTCTCTGAAACGACTGCGTGGGCGGGGGTGCTCAGGTATTCAAGCTCATACAGCCCGATACACAGCAGGGCCATGATGTCCTGGTCTTTCCGTCGCAGCGGTTTGGCGAGGAAGCTAAGGCAGGTCGCCTCAAGACAGGGCCATTCCCGCAGTGTGCCGTACACCAACTCCTGACACAGCGGCCGCTGCGCGGTGGCTGCCGCGTCTAGGGCATCTGGCAGCAGCCGGTTTAATGATTGTCCGGCCAGCACCCGACCAATGATGTCTGCCGCAACGGCCCGTGGCGAGGACACCGTCAACCGCGGCTCGCGTCGCCGAGGCGCTGCCCGGGTTGAAATCGCGCCTGATGACCGCGTAGGAGTGTGGCCACAGATTGCGCCTTGGCGCCGGGAAGTTGCGCTTCGGTGATGACCAGCTGCCCCTCACCGCAGCCTACCCGAATACCGTGGTCATCCGCCGCGATGATCTCGCCCGCAGTGCCTCGATGAGATTCATCGATGGCATGAGCTGATAACACCTTGAGTCTGTCGCCCCCAAGGTCCGTGAAACACCCGGGCGCTGGATGAAACGCTCGCACTCGCCGTGCCAGCGCGGTGGCGGCGGCTGACCAGTCGAGCGCACCTTCTTGCTTGGCGATTTTGTGGGCGTAGGTGGCCACACTGTCATCCTGCGGCGCTACCGAACCCAATAGGATATCGATGTTTTCAAGACTCTCGATCAGCGCGGTGACACCGAGTTGAGCGAGGTCATCGAGAAGTTTGCCGCTGGTGTGATCGGTGCTGATGGGGAGTGTTCGGGTAAGGAGCACGGGCCCGGTGTCCAGGCCAGGCTCCATCGCCATGATGCTAACGCCCGTCTCGGTATCTCCTGCCTCAATGGCGCGCTGAACAGGTGCGGCGCCGCGCCACCGGGGTAATAGGGAGGCGTGAACATTGAGGCACCCCAGCCGCGGAATACCCAATATGGCAGCAGGCAGAATCAGGCCGTAGGCTACTACCACCAGAATGTCGGCATCGTGCTCCGACAGGATGGCCTCGCTGTCAGCGCTTTTCAGCGACGCTGGTTGCCATATAGGCAGGTCTGCCTCGAGCGCCATGGCCTTAACGGGGGAGGATTGAAGGCGCTTTCCGCGGCCCGCGGGCCGATCGGGCTGGCTCATCACCGCAACAATTTGGTGGGGAGAATCAATCAGACCCTGAAGATGTCGGGCGGCGAAGTCCGGGGTGCCCGCGAATACCACTTTAAGCGATGTCGACATGGATCAGTCGCGGCGTTTCTGTTCTTTGACGAGCTTGCTGCGAATGCGCTGTCGCTTCAGTGGCGACAGGTAGTCGACGAACAGTTTGCCTTCAAGATGGTCTATCTCGTGCTGCAGACAAATACCCATGAGGCCATCGAGCCGCTCTGTGAATGCGGTGCCTTCCCGGTCGAGCGCCGTGACCTCAACAATCTGGGGTCGCTCGACGGTTTCGTAAAATCCAGGCACCGACAAGCACCCCTCGTCATAGGTGCCCAGCGTCTCATCGATGACGGTGATCTCGGGATTAATAAAGACTCTGGGATCTGAATGTTCCTCACTGAGATCCATGACAATCACGCGCTCATGGACGTCAACCTGGCTGGCTGCCAAGCCGATGCCGGGCGCCGCATACATCGTCTCGAACATGTCATCCACAAGCCGCTGAATCCTTGCATCTACCGCGACAACCGGTACCGCGCGCGTGCGCAGTCGCGGGTCGGGAAACTCAAGAATGGGGAGTAGGGCCATGTGCCGCGCTTCCAGTGCTGATGCGGATTGATAGCGGAGAAAAGTGTTCGGATTTGGTCTTGCTCTGCCCGAATCACCGCCGCACACTGAGATTATACCGCGATGCCAAG
>JAHEJH010000257.1 GCA_024638905.1 Luminiphilus sp. | reverse complement strand
CGTCGCGCACATCAAAGTCCAGCACGCCCAAAAACTTGCCGTTGGAGCCGGCATTGGTGACCAGCGTCATACCGCCTGCATTTTTAATTTCCAGCGCACGGGGAATCGCGTCGTGGGTGTGGCCGCCCAAAATGGCGTCGATGCCCGTTACCCGTGACGCCAACTTGATATCGGTGTCGGCACCGTTATGCGAGAGCAAGACCACCACCTGAGCCCCGGCGGCGCGCACTTCATCCACCTTTTCTTGAAGCTCGCGCTCCTGAATACCGAAGGTCCATCCGGCGGTGAAATGGGCGGGGTTGGCGATGGGCGTGTAGGGAAACGCCTGACCAATGATCGCCACGGGCACCCCATTAATCTCTCTGACGGTATGGCTGGCAAACACCGGATCGCCAAAGTCCATATCTTTCACGTTGTGCGCCACAAAATCGATGTGGCCGTCGAGGTCCTGATCAATAATTTCCATGACCCGATCCGTGCCCAACGTGAACTCCCAGTGGCCGGTCATGACATCGACGCCCAGGAGCTTGCTGGCCTCGACCATGTCCTGGCCCTGGGTCCACAGCGCCGTCGCGGAGCCCTGCCATAGGTCCCCACCATCGAGCAGTAACGCGCCCGGTCGATCTGCCCGGAGCCGCTTCACCAAAGTAGCGATGTGGGCAAAGCCCCCGGCTCGTCCGAACTGCTCTGCAGCGGCAACATAATCAAGATAGGTGAGCGCGTGCGCCGCCTGCGAACCCGGGGCAAAATCAAAGTGGTTAAGCAGCGCATCACCGACCAGATGCGGCGGCCGGTTGCGGGCGTCATGCACCCCGATATTGACGGAGGGTTCGCGATAGTGGACCGGGAGTAGCTGCGCGTGCACGTCAGTCATATGCATCAAATGCACGTTGCCGAACCGCGGCAGATGATAGGCATCGCCAGTTTGTGGCTGAGCGCGCAGCAATGAGGGCAAAGACAGCCCCGCGGCGGCACCAAGCCCCAACAGCTTATGGAACTCTCTTCGATCCATTGGGCTTAGCGAATCACTCTGCGGCTTGGTTGACCGGAGACGCGGGGTCAAGCAAGTAAGCCATCACGTCTTTCAACTGCTGCTCAGTGAGAATGCCTTGCGCGCCAAAGCGCGGCATGTGCGAGCAGAGATTGTAGGCGTGGGTATCCCACAGCTTGGTCCAGGTGTACTGCAGCATTGCTTCACTTTGACCCCGCGCCCCGTATCCCGTCAAAGAAGGTCCCAGGGTGCCATAGGCGACCTCATCAGGGGCGAGCTGGTGACAGGCGTAGCAGTTGCCGCCATTGGGTTGGGTGGGATCATCGCTCGATTGCAGACCCCGCCCGTTACCCGCCACTTCGGCGCCCCGCTGCCAGTCACCCAGGTATTGGCCATCTGCCGGTAGCACTACCGCGTCCAAGCGCTCTGCGCGCAATAACGCCAGCATGTCGTTATCGAGGGGCATACCCCGCGGCGCACTGCAGGCGCTTTGCACCGCATCGCGCTCCAACCGGTCCATAGTGGCCTGATTCTTGGCGACGAAGGAGTTTTGTAACACGTTCTCTATATTGTCAGAGGAGATGGTCCACGCCGCTGTGCTCGCGCCGAGGGCAACCGTGACTGCAAAGCTTAAAAACTTCATCGCTTTAACCCCGGGGCGGTCATGACTCCCCCCGCGGCATTCACCGCCATATAAGTTTGTAACGCGATGCTGGCCTCGGATCCCATTTGCAGCTCGGGCCATCGCTGCTGCCGAAAGCAGTCCCGAAGCCGCCATCCCATGGTTCGTACCAGCCCCTGGGAAATACGGTAGGCGGGCCAACTCCCCCACGCCTCGGCGGCGCCGGTGTGGGAAGTCAGATCAGGCAGTGCCTGCAAGCGAATGCGCATACCCGATTGCTCGTGACAGGTGGCACAGGAAAAATCATGGGGCCCTGCGCGATAAAAGAAAATCTCCTCGCCGAGGGAATACATCGCACGCTCTGCCGCGTGAGTTTGCTCGGGCGCAATCGTGGCGCCTTCCGATTCTGCTGCCAGCCAGGTCACGAGCGCTTCCATCTCTGTCCCGAAATCCCCTCTCAGTGAATAGGGTTTTGCCGTCACCGTCTCGAGATCCCGGCCTTGAATCGTCGTCATGCAGTGGACCAAGCGTGATTCAAGATCCATCACGGCATCGGTATCGGCGAAGAAGCGCGGGAATCGCACATAGGCACCCGAAGTCACCCCCGGCCCCAAACCCAGATCACAGGCTTCCAGCGTGGCAGACTCGGGACCTTGCGGCGTGAACCACAGCTCTTCCCCCTCATCGATAACAAAAACCGCCGGGTTGTCATCACCCATCAGATCCCGGTACTGATCGAATACACCGTCGTCCGCCGCCAGCTGCGCTGCGCACAACCATGCCGCGAACCATGTG
>JAHEJH010000316.1 GCA_024638905.1 Luminiphilus sp. | reverse complement strand
GTTCAGATCGAGCAGCGACACCACTGCGGTCGCGTCAGGCGACGACGTTTGCTCGGTCTTTTGCTGCTGCCAGTGCCCGTCGACAAAGAGCTCTAGGGGCATGAATCTCGACTTATACGACATCTTGCGACACCCATCGATCCAGTACCCCAGGTAAACAAAGGGCAGGCCCATGCTCTGCGCCTGCCGAATCTGAAGCAGAATCGCTTCAGTGCCGAGACTGCGCTGTGGCTGATCAGGGTCGAAAAACGTGTAGATAGCAGCCAGCCCATCGAGCATTTTGTCGGCAACGGTCACAGCCACCAGACGGCTCCCTTGGTACAACCGGTAATAGTTAGCGCAGCCCAGCCCATCGTTGAGAAATGACTCGTATTGCTCCCGCTCCGGCGGGTACATATCGCCATCGGCATGGCGGGACTCAATGTAATAGCGGTAAAGGTTATAAGCCTCATCGTCGAGAATCGATTCCGACTGCTCAAGCCGCAGGTCGGCGTTGCGGCGACTGATTCTCTTCTGCGTGCGGCTGGGTTCAAATTCGGCGACGCGCACGCGCGAAGCAATGCAGGCACTGCACCGGGCACAGTGTGGTCTGTAGACATGATCGCCACTGCGACGGAAACCCAGCAAAGAGAGCTGGGTATAGAGTTCCTGGCTCAGCTTTTGTCTCGGATCGACAAACAGCGTTGTTGCCTCTTCTCCCTCGAGGTAAGAGCACCTATGGGGGAAAGTCGTATAGACCTTGATCTCTCGTAGCGATGCGGTCATAGCAACTCAGCCACCGTGGCAACGAGTTGGGTGCCGAGCCTTTGTTCCAGCGGCAACGGCTCTTTGGGGAGCAGGCACAGCGGATTGGCGAATACGTCTGTCATAGGGTTCTTTATAGCGCCCCGCAGGTGATTTTCAAAGTCTTTACGCGCCATTGATTGTGCGCCCAGCGAAACGAGGTGCTCGTTATGGACCTGGCAGTCGATGACGCCGATGCCATGATCCCGGCACAGTTTCGATAGCCCCACAAAGGCCATCTTAGAGGCGTTGGACTTCAGAGAGAACATGGACTCTCCAAAGAACATATTCCCCAGCAGAATGCCGTATAAGCCGCCAATTAAGGTGTCGTCGTCATAGACCTCCACGGAGTGGGCGGCGCCGAGAGCATGAAGCGTGCAATAGGCGGCGCGCATGTCTGGCGTGATCCACGTGCCGGACTCGGGTTGATTGCGATCAGCCTGAGCGCAGTGACTCATGACGTCCGCGAAGGCCGTGTCATATTGCAGTCGCCAACCGCACTGCCGAATTGCCTTTCTTAGCGACCGGCTGACATGTATTTCGTCGGACTTGAGCGTCAGCCTGGGATCAGGGGACCACCACAGAATCTCCTGATCGGTTTCGAACCAGGGAAAGATGCCTTGCGCATAAGCGCAAAGAAGCGTGTTGGCTTCGAGGTCTCCGCCCACGGCCAGCAAGCCGTTTGGTTCATCCAGCGCCTGAGAGGTCGGCGGAAAGGGGTTAAGCAAAGTCAGCCCGACTCGAGCCCGTCGAGGTATTTCTCGGCATCCAGCGCCGCCATACACCCAAAGCCGGCGGAGGTGATCGCTTGTCTATAGATGTGGTCAGCCACGTCGCCAGCGGCGAACACGCCCTCCACACTGGTGTGTGTCGCCTGGCCCTCGGTGCCTGAGTGAACGGTGAGATAACCGCCTACCATGTCGAGCTGCCCCGCGAACAAGTCTGTGTTTGGCTTGTGGCCGATAGCGATAAATACGCCTGAGAGATCAATATTTTCTTGCTGCGTGGTCTCGAGAGTGGACTGAATTTGTATCCCGGTCACTCCGCTGTCATCGCCGAGCACCTCACCCAGTGTGCGGTGCCAATGCAGCTCGACTTTGCCTTCCTCCGCTCTCTGCATCAGTCGATCCTGAAGAATTTTCTCGGCGCGCAAACTGTCGCGACGGTGAATCAAATGGACCTTGGAGCAGAGGTTGCTGAGATAGAGCGCCTCCTCGACAGCGGTGTTGCCGCCGCCTACGACGGCCACTTCCTGATTGCGATAGAAGAAGCCGTCGCAGGTGGCGCAGGCGCTCACCCCTTTCCCCATGAATGTAGATTCAGAGGGGAGGCCCAAATACTGTGCCGAGGCCCCTGTGGCAATGATCAGGGCGTCACAGGTGTATTCTCCGGTGCCCTTCAATGTAAAAGGGCGTGCAGCCAGGTCGACGTTTTCTATGTGATCAAAGACCACGCTGGCCTCCAGCCGTTCAACGTGCTCCTGCATTTGCTGCATCAGCTGAGGCCCCTGCAGATCGTGGGTCCCGCCAGGCCAATTTTCCACCTCTGTGGTGGTCGTTAACTGCCCGCCCTGTTGAAGGCCGGTGATCACGACCGGATTGAGATTGGCGCGAGCGGCATAAACAGCGGCGGTATAGCCTG
>JAHEJH010000172.1 GCA_024638905.1 Luminiphilus sp. | reverse complement strand
CGCAAGCTTGAGCCAAACGCTGCAAGTCGGCTGGCGCGAGTGGGTGGCCCTGCCAGATCTTGGTCTGACTTGGATTAAGGTCAAGGTGGATACGGGCGCCAGAACGAGTGCCCTTCATGCTGGCGATATCGATTATTTTGAAAAAGATGGCGCCGAGTGGGTGAGCTTTTACTTGCGTCCTGTCGCCGGATCGGATGAAACCGGCGAACGCCGCGAGGCCATGGTGATCGAATATCGCGAGGTCACCGATTCTGGTGGAAACACCGAACGAAGGCCGGTCATTCGCAGCACAACTGTGATCGGCGAACACCAATTTCTTATCGACATTACGCTGACAGACCGCAGTGCAATGCGATTCCCTATGCTACTGGGCCGAACTGCGCTCCCAAGGGATGCAGTGGTTTTGCCGAGGCACTCATTTCTGCTTGGTGGCACCCGACACGAACCGCCGGAAAAACAATGAAAATAGGCATACTCTCGCGCAACCCCAAGCTCTACAGTACCTCCAGATTATTGGAGGAGGCCTTCGCGGCCGGTCACGACTGTAGAGTCATCGATACCCTGAAATGCTACATGGACATTAGCTCCGCGAAACCCTCTGTGTGGTATCGCGGAACGGAATTAGAGCATCTGGACGCTATCATCCCCCGCATCGGCGCCTCCATCACTAACTACGGTACGGCAGTGATTCGGCAGTTCGAAATGATGGACACCTACTCTTTAGTGGGCTCTATCCCGCTTGGCCGCTCCAGATCTAAGCTAAGGGCGCTGCAATTGTTGTCCAAGAAAAGGCTTGGCATGCCTGCAACAGGATTCGCCCACGACATATCGAATACTCGACAGCTCATTCAGTTAGTGGGCGGCGCACCAGTCGTAGTAAAGCTGCTTGAGGGGACGCAAGGGCGCGGCGTGGTGCTGGCAGAAACCGCAAAGGCCGCTGAGTCTGTTATCGACGCCTTTAAGGAGCTTGGCGCCGACTTCCTCGTTCAGGAATTCATCAAGGAAGCAGGCGGCTCCGACGTGAGATGTTTCGTCATTGGCACCAAAGTGGTGGCGGCGATGGAGCGCACATCAGCAGCCGGTGAGTTCCGCTCCAACCTGCATCGTGGCGGTAGCGCCAAACTCACCAAACTCACCAAACTGGAACGACGCACCGCTATCAAAGCCGCCCAGACTATGGGGCTGAGCGTGGCGGGTGTTGATTTATTGCGTTCCGACCGAGGACCTCTGGTCATGGAGGTCAATTCCTCACCCGGTTTAAGGGGCATTGAAGAAGCCACTGGCGTCAACGTCGCCGGCAAAATAATCGAGTTCATCGAGTCTCACGTTCACACCGGCAAATCGCAGCGCCGTGTAAAGGGATAACACAGTGTCAGTTGGAGTCACCCATGCCATAGCAGGGTCAGTGCCTCGCTAGTTCTCCAATGCGCTAATATCGCGACTCAGATTTTCACCCTCTGAGTTGTCACAGTGATGCGCCGACCTCAAGGCGCGGCCCTAACCGCAAATTCCATTTGAGAGACACTTGAACGCATGACCAAAAAATTCATGACTTTCAAACATTGGCAGACCGGCGAAATCAAAACGATTGAATTCCGCGACGCGGATGTACCCGCAAATCCAAGTAGCGAGCGCCTAGTAGTGTGGAATGAGACCGAGCAGAAACTCGAGGACGTCATCAAGTCCACTATCGTCGAAATACGCGAGGAATGAGTCAGCTTCCGGGCTGCGCATAATCGAACGCTAGGCAGCGGCGTCTCGACTCAGGCCGGTTTGACGCCGATAATCTGCCCATCCGGGGACAATGCCTAAGGGATGCCCCGTTTCAGCCAAACCATTGGAGTTTTACCTTGGCGCAATACGTTTACACCATGAATCGGGTGGGGAAGATCGTCCCGCCAAAGAAAGAGATTCTGAAAGACATCTCCTTGTCGTTTTTTCCAGGCGCCAAGATTGGCGTGCTGGGTCTGAATGGTTCCGGAAAGTCGACCTTGCTCAAGATCATGGCGGGCATCGATACCGAGATACTGGGTGAGGCGCGGCCGCAGCCGGATATCAAGATCGGCTACTTGCCCCAGGAACCCCAACTCAACTCGGAGAAGGATGTCCGCGGCAACGTCGAGGAAGGCGTTCAGGAAGCCATCGATGCGCTGGCGGGACTGGAGAAGGTTTATGCAGACTACGCCGAGCCCGACGCGGACTTTGATGCACTGGCCAAGGAGCAGGCCCGATTCGAGGACATTATTCAGGCCAAGGACGCACACAACCTCGACACGCGACTCGACATTGCTGCTAACGCCTTACGTTTGCCGCCTTGGGACGCCAACGTCGATACCCTGTCCGGGGGTGAGCTCCGCCGTGTCGCGCTAGCGAGGTTGCTACTTTCAGAGCCGGACATGCTGCTCCTCGATGAGCCGACTAACCATCTTGATGCCGAATCTGTGGCCTGGCTGGAGCATTTTTTGGAGGACTTCCCCGGGACCGTGGTGGCGATCACTCACGATCGTTACTTCCTCGATAACGCCGCCGGATGGATTCTCGAGTTGGACCGCGGTCGGGGCATTCCCTACGAGGGCAATTACTCCACTTGGCTGGAAGCCAAAGAGAAACGTATAGAGCAGGAGCAACGTCAAGAGGCTTCACACCAAAAAGCGATTAAGGCCGAACTTGAATGGGTGCGCTCCAACCCGAAAGGTCGGCAGGCGAAGAACAAAGCCCGACTGCAGCGCTTTGATGAACTCAATTCGCAAGAGTTTCAAACCCGCAACGAGACCAACGAAATCTATATTCCACCGGGCGCGAGACTCGGAGACAAGGTGATCGAGGTCAGCGGCCTGCGAAAAACTTTCGGTGATAGGTTGCTATTCGAGGACGTCGGCTTCTCGGTGCCTAAAGGCAGCATCGTTGGCATTATTGGTGCCAACGGTATGGGTAAATCCACACTGTTTCGCATCCTGATGGGGCTCGAAACCCCCGATGGCGGTGACGTCACGGTCGGTGAAACGGTGGAACTTGGCTACGTGGATCAGTCCCGGGATGATCTCGATGGCAGTAAAACCGTGTGGGAGGAGGTCTCTGACGGTCTCGACATCATCCGTATCGGCAGTTATGAGGTCCCTTCACGATCGTATGTGGGGCGTTTCAATTTTAAGGGCTCCGACCAGCAAAAATTTGTAAAAGACCTCTCCGGCGGAGAGCGCAATCGTCTACACCTCGCCAAGCTACTCAAGCAGGGCGCGAATGTGCTTCTCCTTGATGAGCCCACCAACGACCTCGACGTAGAGACCCTGAGAGCACTGGAAGAAGCACTGTTGGCATTCCCCGGTTCAGCGATGGTGATTTCGCACGACCGGTGGTTCCTCGATCGTATCGCCACGCACATCCTGGCCTATGAGGATGACGGCGAGGTGGTGTTCCACGAAGGTAACTACTCAGAGTATGAGGATGATCGGCGACAGCGGGTTGGCGCGGAAGCCGCTGTGCCCAGCCGGGTGAAGCACCGCAAGCTGAGATAATGGTCAGCAGGCACAACCACAAAAACGCCGCCAGTGGCGCGCCAGACCGAGCGAGCTTGCGTTAGGTTGTTAGCGTAGGCCTCAGTCGCCTCGGTAGCGATCTGGATGATTTCCTCTGGGGGGGTCACTCATTGGCTGGCTTCCAACGCCTCGGACAGCCGCACTACGGGGATCACTTTAAGGCCCTTAATCGCCTTTTTCGGCGCATTGCCCTTGGGCACAATCGCGAGTTTGAAGCCGTGCTTTGCGGCCTCCGAGAGCCTCTCCTGCCCACTGGCCACAGGTCGAATTTCCCCAGATAAACCCACCTCGCCAAAGACCACCCAGTCCCGCGGCAGCGGTCGGTTACGCAGGCTCGACACCACTGCCAGCAGCAGCGCCAGATCAGCCGAAGTCTCCATGACACGCACGCCGCCCACTACGTTGGCAAACACGTCCTGATCACCTACCTGAATGCCGCCGTGTCGGTGCAGCACCGCGAGCAACATAGCCAGCCGGTTTTGCTCAAACCCAACGGTGACACGCCGGGGGTTGCCCAAAGAGCTGTCGTCGACGAGGGCCTGAATTTCCACCAGTAACGGGCGGGTGCCCTCCCATACGACAACAACCGTTGTACCCGGCGCAGTGTGCTCCGAGCGATCCAGAAAAATCGCCGAAGGATTAGTGACCTCGCGCATGCCGGCATCTGTCATGGCGAAAATGCCCAGCTCGTTCACGGCGCCGAAACGATTTTTCTGCCCTCGCAGGGTGCGGTAGCGGGAATCGTGGTCACCCTCAAGAAGTATCGAGCAGTCGATCATGTGCTCGAGCACCTTCGGCCCTGCGAGGCTGCCGTCTTTCGTCACGTGACCCACCAGTATCAGTATCGTGCCCGTCTGCTTGGCATAGCGGGTCAGCTGGGCCGCGCAATCCCGAACCTGCGACACACTGCCGGGGGCTGACGTCAGCGTCTCGCTATGCACCACCTGAATGGAATCGACGACGAGAATCTTGGGTTTTATCGACTCGGCGGATGCCAAAATCGCATCGACATCGGTTTCTGCCATCAGCTGCAGCTGATCGGTCGGCAGACCGAGACGATTGGCGCGCAGTGCGATTTGCTCGGGAGACTCCTCGCCTGTGACATATAGCGCGGGATGCGCTGCCGCCAGCTGGCACAGGGCTTGTAGCAGCAGCGTGCTCTTGCCTGCCCCGGGGTGGCCGCCAATGAGAATGCTTGAGCCCGGCACAAATCCGCCGCCGAGGACGCGATCCAATTCGTCAAACCCAGAAGCGAGTCGAGGCAAATCGACCACCGCAACATCCTCAAGACGCTGCACTGCGGCCACCGTCCCGGCGTAACCGGACCGCCCCGCTGCCCGCACGTTAGCCCCCTTCGCCGCAGGCGCGCTGAGCCTAATTTCCGAGAGGGTGTTCCAAGCCTGGCACTCACCGCACTGGCCCTGCCACTTGGGGAAATCGGCCCCACAGTCATTGCAGACAAATGCGGTTTTTGCCTTCGCCACGCGAAACTCTCCGGAAACTGATCGTAATTGCTGTATTGGTGCAGGTAAGTCGGTATCCTATCAGACCGCTTGACCCACTCCGCATCATAATGCCGCCTGCTTCACTCATTCCCGATCGACAACTGACCTTCTCGCCCGAACTGGCCAAGACAATCGGACTTGAAGAAGCCGTTTTATTGCAGGCTTTGGGCAACCACCTAAATGGCGCTAATGATTGGGCTCCTCTGTCCCTCACAACGGTGCAAAAAACGCTGTCGTTTTGGTCTCTGGATCACATTGCGACGCTCATCGCGAAGCTGGTGGCGCTGGGCATTATTCATCAGCAACCCAGTCAGGACCCGAATATCGTCCTGCTCAGTGCGGCAGCCAGCAACGCCGCGGATGTTCAGGGGTCGACGGCGTCCAATGCCCTGACTACTTTTTACGGACACCCTGACTGGCAGCCAAGTGATGATTTGATAGAGCTGCTGGTGCTAAACCACGGTATTCCCCAATCGTTTATCAACAGTGCCCAAGCTAGCTTTGTGCTCTCCAACAGTAGCGAGGCTGAGACCCAGTTTCGGCAGCACATTCTTACCCGTTGGCGAGACACACAGAGGCAGGAAGCGAAGCAAACAAAAGCACACGCGTTCGAGATCAGCACTCCTGCGCCCTTTGACCGCGACTGGACACCCAGCCAGGACGCGGTCGAGATACTGGCTCAAGCGGACATCGACATCGTCTTTGCAGAATCGGTGCGAGCGGAATTCATTCTGTACTGGAGTGAGCGGGGCGGCCCGCCAAAAGAGGTGAACAGTCGCTTCGTCGAACATGTTCGCCGGCGCTGGCTAAAGCACACCAGCCAGATGCATCACAGCACGGAGCCCACGCGAATACCTCGCAACTGGGAACCCGATACCTCTGTCTATGAGACGTTGCGGTTGGCAGGGATCGAACAGGCTGATGCGCAAGCATTGCTCCCCGAATTTGTGATGTACTGGGTGGACAGTAATGAGGTACATACCTCCTGGAACAGTAAATTTCTGCAGCACGTAAAACGCCGGTGTCGCAGCGCAGGGTATGGAGAACAGCATGGCGGAGAAACAGGACGCGGCGGCGCTGGCGGCAGCCATCGCTCAAAAGACCGAAGTCTCAGCGACGACCTCACCGACACCAGCTGGGCCAACTGATCCCACGGAGCCGCCCGACTCGCAGCTGATTGAGGCGATCAATCAGGTGTTCGCGCTGTTTCGGTTGAACTACCACAACCAATATTACGCGGCCTGGTCAGACGCCGAACAGGTCAAACAGGTCAAACGACTGTGGCTGGAGGCGCTCGACGCCTACCCTACTGCGGTGATCCTCCGCGCAGCGCAGCACGCCATTGAACACAGCGACTATTTACCCACGCTAAATCGCATGATCGAGGCGTGCCGGCACTGCCTGAGCGATCTGGGTCTCCCCTCGCCCTACGATGCCTACCGGCAGGCGTGCCTCGCGCCCGTACCGAAAACCGAGGCGGCGTGGCAACATCCGGCTGTGTATCTCGCGGGGCGAGACAGCGACTGGTTCTTTCTGGCTAATGAACCGGAATCAAAAACTTGGCCGATATACCGAGAACACTATGAACGGTGGGTCAGTCGCGCCGCTCGGGGCGAAGTGCTGCAGGGTCCGGAGCGAGTGGCATTATCGGCACCCACAGAGGAGCCACCCAGCGCAGAGGAGCAGGTCACGCATCTCGCGCGGCTAAGAAAAGAAATCGGTCTGTGATCAATCCCGCCTCGGCGCTTGGCGCTCAGCTTTCAGCGCGCCAGCTTTCGATTGCCTCTTGCACTGCCCGCGCCTGATCTGACATCACGCGCTGCTTGATCGTCATCAGCGAGGCGTCAGCCTCGGTGCACGCCTGCTCCAGCTCACGCGCGGCCGCCGACAGCATGAGTGCATGCAAATTGGCGCTGGTGCCCTTGATGCGATGCGCAATCTGCCTCAGCACCTCAGCGTCTTGATCAGTAATGGCCTGCTCACTGGCTGCGAGGTCCGTGGTCAATTCATCAACAAATTTAGAGAGTAGTGAGGCCACGATCTGCTTATCTCCGCCGAGCATTTCGAGCAGGGCGTCAAAGTCGATGGGCGAAGGCGCCTGATTCATTGCGAGAGACTCTTAGGCCGAAACACGATAAAGCGGAAGCGCCATATCAGTAGCCGGCATAATCGTCCCGAGCGAGATTTTCAAACCGCGTGAATTCGCCCTGAAACGCCAGACGACAGGTACCGATCGGGCCGTTTCGCTGCTTGCCGATAATAATCTCGGCTACCCCTTTGTCAGGCGAGTCCTCGTGGTACACCTCGTCCCGATAAATGAACATCACCACATCGGCGTCCTGCTCGATCGCACCCGATTCCCTGAGATCCGAATTCACCGGACGCTTGTTAGGCCGCTGCTCCAACGCTCGGTTCAGCTGTGACAGTGCCACCACCGGACAGCGGAATTCCTTAGCGATCGCTTTTAGGTTGCGGGAAATTTCTGAAATCTCCGCGGTGCGCCCTTCGGCCGCACCCGCAACCCGCATCAACTGCAGGTAATCCACCATGATCATGGCCAGATCGCCATGCTCCCTTGAGAGCCTGCGAGCCCTGGCTCTGACTTCCGTTGGCGTCAGCGCCGGCGTGTCATCAATGAAGATGGTGGTCTCTTTCAGTTTCGCCATGGCTGCCGACAACTTGGGCCAGTCATCCTGCTGCAACTTACCCGTGCGCAACCGCGACTGATCGATCTTGCCCAGCGAGGCCATCATCCTGACCACCAGTTGCTCTGCCGGCATTTCCATCGAAAAAACCAAAATCGGTTTGTCGGTGTGGGCAGACGCGTTCTCGACCAGATTCATGGCAAAAGCTGTCTTACCCATTGAGGGGCGACCCGCCACAATCACTAGGTCTGAGGATTGCAGGCCCGAGGTTTTCTTATCGAGATCAATAAAGCCGGTAGTGAGGCCGGTGATATCACCACCCGAGTTGTAGAGCTCTTCGATGCGTTCCAGCGCACCCGTTAAAAGTGGCGCCATGCCTTGAGGGCCACCCAGTTTCGGGCCGCTCTCCGAGACCGTCATGATGAGCCGCTCGGCTTCATCAACCAGCTCCTCCGCACTGCGACCCTCCGGGTTGAAGCCCGCGGTTGCAATATCCTGCGCTGCGCCAATCAGCTTTCTAAGCAGCGCGCGCTCCCGCACAGCCCGAGCATAAGCACTGACGTTGGCGGCAGTGGGCGTCTGCTCGACGAGATCTGCAAGATAGGTATGGCCGCCAGCAGCGTCCAGCTCGCCCGTTGCCAGCAGCCGATCGGCGACGGTGATGACGTCAATCGGTTCGTTACGATCAACCAGAATGGCGATCTGACGGAAAATCGCCCGGTGCTCGGGCCGATAAAAGTCGCTGGCATCAACCAGCTCGGCAATCACGTCCCAGCTCTCGGGTACCAACAAAATACCCCCGATGACCGAGCGTTCTGCCTCGACCGACTGGGGTTGCATGCGGATCCGCGAGATATCCGAATCCTGAGGTTTTACCGACTCCAAGGTGTCGCCTTCTTTTGTGCCTAATCAGCCGGGGTGGCACCGCATCATCGATGCATAAACGCCTCCCGGCCGATTAGATTACCCGCGACCGGGAAGAACTACCAGAAAAGATCTGCGCTTAGGGTTGGCGCCGCCAAAAAACTGTGACGCCCAAGGTATTACGCGGGGCGGGAACCCCGCGGGGCATTATTCAGCGACGATATGAATCGCAACGGAGGTCGATACCTCTGCATGAACCTGAATCATGATCTCGAACTCGCCGAGCTCACGGATCACGCCCTCGGGCAGCCGGACTTCCGATTTGTCGACTTCACATCCCGCGGCAGTCAATGCATCGGCAATGTCACGGGTTCCCACGGAACCAAACAGCTTGCCTTCCTCGCCAGCGGTCGCGGCAATCTCGACCGCACCCAGAGCCGACAACGCCTCGCCCCGCGCTTCAGCGGCAGACAGTGTCTCCGCCGCGCTAGCTTCCAGCTCTGCACGGCGAGCCTCAAACTTGGCCACGTTGCCTTCTGTGGCCGGCACTGCCTTGCCCTGCGGGATCAGGAAATTACGGCCGTAACCGGGTTTCACATCAACCTTGTCACCCAGGGTACCGAGATTGCCAATGTTTTCGAGCAAAATGACTTCCATCGTTCTTTCCTCTGCTGGCCGAGTAAACGGCCGACTCCAATCAATTCTTCTTCGGCGGCTTAGGCGCCACCAGAACCCTGGCCAGAAGAGCTCGCCCATCTGGCCCTAAAATCAGCGAATGCGTCGATCACAACACATCCCACCCATACCCATTTCACAGGATCGAGCACGATCCACAGCACGTACATCAGGGTCAGCCAAGCGACCCCTTTGTTCGCACGGGCTGCATAGGCATGTACCAATGCGAACCCAACGATGGTGAGCGGCAGCATCGCGGCCGCGCTCCAGACCCGCCAATCGGGCCCCATCCACCACAATGCGCCTGCCGCGAGGGCCATGACAACCACGGCACCGGTAGGCAACCTCAGCGCACGAAACTCGCCGCCAAAACCCCCCGGGTTGTAGAGGGCTGCCTGCCAGTAACGCCCCAGCATCAGGCTGAGCAAAGCAATTACCGCATTACCCGTTGCCAACAACGCCGCAACTTGGGGGACCGCCAGCGAGTTGAACGCTAACTCTCCCGAGCCCTCTTGCTGGAGGTCCTGCTCCAACTGGGCGAGGGCCTGGTTAAATGTTGCTACCAGGTCCTCCAAAAACGGACCATTCAGCAGGGTCAGTGCTATTCCACTGACCAGTGCCAGCGGCACGCTCGCCATGACTGCCAATGACAGACTGACACTTTCCCGGAGGACAACTGCCAGACCGTAGGCTCCCAGCAACAACATGGCACTACCCGTGTCGCCGGTCATGGCTGTGATGATCACCGCGGGCAATAAAGCCCACAGCGCCAACCACCCGCCGGAAGCTGTCCCCTTTCTCAGGGTGACCAGTGCGATGGCCGCCGCACTGATCCAGCCAAATAACAAGCTTCCCGACCCAAGTACCGCGATGCCGAGCGCCTGCCACCGGCCGCGCATGATGAATTCAGCGAGGCCGCGCATCATTAACGCTTAGTTATGGGCGTCTGTATAAGGCAGTAGAGCCAGATAGCGCGCGCGCTTTACCGCCGTCGCGAGCTGACGCTGATACTTGGCCTTGGTGCCGGTAATCCGGCTCGGTACGATCTTGCCGGTCTCAGAGACATACTGCTTGAGGGTATCCAGATCCTTATAATCGATCTCGGTCACGCCCTCGGCGGTGAAACGGCAAAACTTTCTGCGTCGAAAAAAACGTGACATGGCTTATTCCTCGGTCGTTTCTTCAGTGGCTGCTTCCGGCTCTTCGGCAACGGGCTCCGGCGCCTCTTCCTCAGCAGGTGCCTCGGCCGTCTCGGCAGCCGCACGGCGGGCGTCATTGTCCTGACGCTCCTGATAACGGGCCTTGCGCTCCTTATCTTCGCGCTCGGCTTTCATGATGAGGGATTCCTCAAGCGTGGGTTCATCGCGACGAATGACGAGGTTACGAATGACGGCGTCGTTGTAACGGAAGGTGGTGGTTAACTCTTCCATCGCCTCGTTAGAGGCCTCGACGTTCATCAGCACGTAGTGCGCTTTATGGATTTTGTTGATGTGATAGGCCAACTGACGTCGACCCCAATCTTCCAGACGATGGACAGTCCCGCCATCTTTGGTGATGACGTTGCTGTATCGTTCAATCATTCCTGGGACTTGTTCTGACTGATCCGGATGGACCATGAACACAACTTCGTAGTGTCGCACTCGCGTACTCCCTATGGTTTACAGCCACCCGTCACGCGGTGTGGCAAGGAGGATGGACCTGTTTTAGGCCCGACCAAATTTTGAGGGGCGGAGTCTACAAAGGCCTTTGCCGCTTTGCAATGGGCCAATTTGGCACCTGATTCAGCGTCGTTAGGCTTTTAAAGGCCCCGTTGCCGCACCGCCTCAAACAGACATACACCCGCTGCGACCGATACATTGAGGCTTGAAACCGATCCTGCCATCGGCAGTTTGACGACGAAATCACAGAGATCGCGGGTTAGTCGACGCATCCCCGCACCCTCTGAGCCGAGCACCATCGCACAGGGCCCGCTCAGATCTTGCTCATACAGTGTTACTTCTGCGTCACCATCGGTGCCGATCACCCAGACACCGGCCTGCTTTAAAGATTCGATTGTTCTGGCGAGGTTGGTCACGCGCACCCAGGGCACCGTCTCAGCGGCACCGCTGGCCACCTTGCGTGCCACATCGTTCACGTCAGCATTTTTATCTTTTGGAAAAATGACAGCAGTGACGCCTGCCGCATCGGCGCTACGCAGGCAGGCCCCCAGATTGTGGGGATCGGTTACGCCATCAAGAATCAAAATGAGCGGGACGGTCTCCTGCGAGAGAAGCTCGCTGAGATCCGCTTCGCTCATCAATCCTCCAGCCTCGGCCCCCGCCGCGGGGTCGAGTACTGCCACCACGCCCTGATGGCGCCCGCTAACCAGTGCGTCAAGCTCTGACTTAGAACAGGAGAGCACCGACACGCCTTGATTTCGGGACAACTCACACAACGCCTGCATGCGCTTGTCCTGACGGTCTGCCTGAACATGCAATGCCGCAACGCGGCGCGGCTCTCTGCGGATCAAGCTTTCTACCGCATGATAGCCATATGCGGCATCACTCATGGTTCACCGCCCTTTTTTGCCAGCAGGGGGCTGCTTACCAGATCGTCGCTTTGCGGCCGATGCCTTGCCCGGCTTGAATGCTTTCGCCGGCCGGCCTGAGGTAGAGGCTTTTTTGGACTTCGCCGACTTGGGGGATTTTGCAGATTTTGATGGCTTCGGAGACCGCTGGCCCGACGTGCGCTCTTTACCATCGCTTTCCTTTTCCCCATTGGGA
>JAHEJH010000168.1 GCA_024638905.1 Luminiphilus sp. | reverse complement strand
CAAGGTTTTTCGTCATTCCCACAACGGCATGTTTTGCCGCCGCGTAGGCATGTGGCCCAAGGCCGCCCATCACACCGGCGGTACTAGACATGCTAATAATGGAACCCGAACCGGCCTCTTTCATGTAGCGGCTGGCATGTTTCATGCCGTAAAAGACGCCGTTGATCATAATGTCGATGGTCAGCTTCCATTCTGCCGCTGGCGTCGTCGACATCGGTCCTAACGCGCCGACGATGCCGGCGCAGTTAAAGATAATATCGATCTTCCCGAACTCACCTACCGCCGCCTCAACAAGCGCTTCCACCTCGGCTTCGTTAGTCACATTGCAGTGACGAAAAATGGCATGACTCGCACCACCTAGTGCAGCGGCCATGCCCTCACCCGCCTCATCCTGAATGTCGCCCAACACCACCCGGGCACCGTGATCTACATAAGTCTTTGCCGTTGCCGCACCAATACCGCTGGCAGCACCCGTAATGACCGCGACTTTACCCTCTAGACGCTTATCCATTGGTCTCTCCATTCACTCAACTTCTGCCCCGGCGACAGCAACCTGCTGGAAACCTCGCCTAGGCCTTAATAAAAACGCCCGAACGATAAAGATCTCGTTCGGGCGCACTGTGTATCAACCAGCTACTGCTATCAGTCGCCAAATCGATAAATTGCTTCCAGCCCATAAGTCCTGGGCGGGCGAACCGCCGAGTATGACCACAAGCCTGCCACGTCATACCCGTGGGTATAACCATCCTCGTCGGTCAGGTTGCGGCCAAAAAAGCTGAACTGCCAGTCGTTGAACTCCCAGTTTACAGAAGCATCGAGCAAACCTTGACTCTCGTTGCGGAGCTCTGGTGAGTTGGTCACGTTGACCCAGTGAGAACCGAGGAAGTGATACGAGGCACGCACCCATGCCCGGCCTGTTGAGGTATCCCATTCGTAGGTGCCGTCCACCGTCGCCGTTACATCCGGCGCTCTACGGAACTCCAGATAGCTCAGGTCAACGGTCTCTAGGGACACTGCGTCGGTGTACTGGAAGTTGTCATACTCGGTGTCCAGGAACCCGATATTCGCGCGCAAGGAGAAGCCCTCTCCAATCAAAGCTTGCGCTTCCAGCTCCAAACCTTGAATCGTCGCCTCGGAAGCATTGGTCACTACCGTCTTCTGACCCGTACCGGTGTCGGAGGGCAACTGCAGTTCTTCCTGCTTGTCGTCGTAGTTCATGACGAAGTAAGAGGCGTTGAACCGCACACGACTGTCCATCCACTCAGACTTAAAGCCCACTTCGATGTTATCGACCGTCTCGGGATCGTAGGGCTGAATAGCCTCCTCAACCGAGTTCACCCGGCCGTTAAAACCACCCGCCCGGTAGCCAGTTGAGTAGGTTGCGTAAGCCATCAAGTTGTCAGAGAACTCGTAGCGCACACCCACACGCGGCGTGAACTCGTTCCAGGTTTCATCATTGGACGCATTCACCATGCCGGTCTGCGCGGTCTCCTTGTCGTCCTTGGTGTAACGACCGCCGAAGTTAACCGTCAGAGCATCACTAATTCGCCAGTCAACATCCGCAAAGATCGCCTGAGACTCGCTCTCCTGACGGGAGTTTTGCAGCAGATCGAGAATCACACCCGGCACGACGAAGCCTACCCAACTGCGCAAGGGGATTTCATACTCGGAATCCCAGAGGTAGCCGCCGACAACGGCGTTGATGGGGCCGCCGTTATCCCAAGAGACCCTGAGCTCATGCGTGGTTTGCTCGTAGGTCGCGGGCCGGGTGGTACCGTAAAGAAATTCTGGCGTGCCGTCCCAGTTGGAGATGATCGTCTCGTCTGACTCGTAAGATCCGAAAATGTAGTCAATCTTGATAGCGTCTGTTGCCTGCCATCGCGCCTCGATAATGTGAGTGTCCGAGTCGAAAGTCGCGAGCATCTCGGCTTCTTGAGCCTGATCAGGGGTCGAGGTAGCGAAGGCCTCACCACCGGGATCAGGCGGGATGTAACCGACATTTGCCGTCTTATATCGGCTACCTGTAATCGTCGAATCTAAACTAGGGGCACAGAATCCATAGGCAGAACAAAACAGGTGCCGGGGCTGAGCGTTGTTCAGAAGCGGCGGCGTATCCTGGTCGGTCTCCTCGAACTGGCCCGTGTATTCCAGCTCTAACGAGTCAGTAGGTGTCCAGAGAATATTGGCGCCCAGTGATTGGTAATCATTGCGGCCCACATCGCGGCCCACATAATCGTTGCCGTAGTAGCCCTCTTGCTGATCGCGTGTTGCCGCGGACAGCTTTACCGCCAGGTTTTCACCGACGCCGAAGTTGAAGATACCGTCAGCATAGAAGGTGTCGTAGTTCTCATACCCGACCCGAACCTTGCCGCCCAGCTCTCCGGTGGGGCGTGAACGCGTGATATTGATCGCACCGCCAATGGTGTTTCGACCAAAGAGCGTGCCCTGTGGGCCCCGCAGTACCTCCATCCCTTCAAGATCAATACTGCGCAACAAGCTGCCTGCGTTGGAACCGATAAACATGTTGTCGACAACCACGGCTACCGCGGGGTCAAAATTCTTCTCCACGTCGGCCACGCCGATGCCGCGGATAAAGATCGCAGCCACACCGCCCGGACCCTGCGCTGTATCATCGATCACAATGTTGGGTGAAATATTGGCGAGATCGGTGATGTCGCGAGCGAACTGCCCTTCGATTTCGCTTTTGGTAAGCGCGCTAACCGCAAATCCCACGTCCTGCAGATTTTCTGTCCGCTTTCGAGACGTCACGACGACTTCTTCAAGCACGCCATCTTGTGCCAGCGCGACGGGCGCAACTGGCAGTGCTGTCAGAGCGGCCAATACCGCAGCGCTGAGAACAGTCTGTGTTGATCCTATTTTCATGGCTTTACCCTCTCATAGGTTGTGGCTGTTTTGATGTTCTGGGCGTCCGTTTCTTCAACGCAGGACTACCCTTCCGGAGCACTGAGTGTCGTGCCCGCGAATTGGTTGAAATAATGGATGGTGACCTCCCGCTCGGAGATCCGCCAGATACCGTCGCGTCGCGCGTAGCTGTCTTTGTATGTCGCGCCGACAAAGGTGGCCTCGGTGCTATCACTCAGCAGCCCCATGCAGTCCACATCGCAGAGCCCGCTGGCGGTATCAGGCCCGGAGAACTCCACCACCAAATTCGATGTCACGTGCTGCGATTGGGCCCAAGCTGGCCAGAGCACTTCATGTATCGCCTCGTGAATGCCATCGTGACCGGCAAAATCGCCGAAGGGTGGGCCGATTTTCCACACACAGTCATCCCACCAGATCGACAAAAATCTGTCGTAGTCTCGCTTATCAAAGCCGTGGCAATAATTGCTAACCAGCGCCTCGATTTGGTATCGAGATTCCAGCCGGTCCAGGCGGGTAATTAGCTCGTCACTCACCTATGTTCCCCCTGCTGCAGCATGTAAACATTATTTACTGCAGAACGATTGGTCGTTACAGAGATCCTACCAACCCCCAACGGTTGATCATATTGCCCCTCTTGCTTGTTACTAGCAAGCCAAAATCGTCAGCGAACGTCAAGCCGTTTTGCGTTAAACGCTGCGCGTAGTTTTGGAGGTGGCCAACCGTCCCGCCGGCGTCTCGCCTACCCAACGGATCGCGGCGGGCTGAAGATCGATCGCACTGGCTTGCAGCGGCTCATATCGGGTGTTGCGCTGTTGCGGTATGCGACCCGCCCCCACAATGGACTGCGACAACGCTTCGGGGTGCCACATTTGTCCGTGGGCCGCCCCGGCTGCCCGGGTGATGCTCTCGTTGATGAGCACACCGCCCAGATCATTGGCTCCCGCCGATAACATTTCTAACGCGCCAGCGTGCCCTAACTTGACCCAGGAAGCCTGAATGTTGGGGATGAACTGCCCAACTGCCAGACGAAGTACCGCATGCATCAAGCGCGCTTCCCGCCAGGTCGGCCCCGGCCGCGACTCACCGCGGCGATAAAGCGGAGCGCCCTCGCTCACAAAGGGCAGCGGCACCACCTCGGTAAACCCACCGGTCCGCCTTTGTAGCTCGATAACCCGCTGCCAATGTGTGACCCACGCTGGACCAGAGTCGACATGCCCGAACATAATCGTCGCAGTGCTGAACAGACCCACCTCATGGGCGCACTCCATGATCTCCAACCAACGATCGCTGGTGACCTTGTCGGGACACAGAATCGACCTGACGCGCTCATCCAGCACTTCCGCAGCCGTACCCGGCAATGAGTCCAATCCTGCTTCTTTGAGCAGTCTGAGATATCGCTCCAGAGACAAGCCCAAAGTCTTGGCGCCCTGATCGATCTCCAACGGAGAAAAAGCGTGCACGTGCATATCAGGCGCTGCCGCCTTCACCGTCTCGACAATGTCCAGATAGGTCTGCCCTGTGTAGTCAGGGTGAATGCCCCCTTGCAAACACACCTCTGTTGCACCCAGCGCCGCCGCTTCCTGAACCCGCCTGTGAAGCTCCGCGCCGTCGAGGTCATAGGCAGTGCGACCCGCAGCCACCTCGCCACCCCCTTTTGAAAACGCACAAAAGCGGCAGCTGTATTGGCACACATTGGTGTAGTTGATGTTGCGGTTGATGACATAACTGACCACGTTGCCAACCTGCGCCTGTCGCAGCTGGTCCGCCGCAGCGCAGACCGCTTCAACATCCGCCCCCCGCGCACTAAACAGCGACAGCATGCCGTCAGTGTCGACCTCCTCTTCGCGCAAACAGGCGTCGAGCGCTTCTGTCACCGCGGCATCTATTCTCTTCGTGGCGAGCACAGTGGACTGGGGTGGTTGCTCAGACACACCCGCTCGCCAGCTGTCATCGCGGACGAGCCCCTCGGCGTCCGCCCACTCAAGTGCATGGCGCCTGACGCCCGGATCCAGCCACTGGGGAGCGGCGAGATACTGTGGGTAAACGGTCAGCCGAGCCAGCAGGTGCTTGTGTTGCTCCGCTGTTGCCTTGCGCAGTGCTGACAGGCTGGGCCAGGGTGCCTCGGGATTGACGTAATCGGGAGTGACCGGGGAAACGCCACCCCAGTCGTTAATGCCCGCCCCAATCAGACGCCCCAGCTGTCCCGGACTCAGGTTTGGAGGCGCCTGCACACTGACATCGGCTGGGAGAATCACCCTCGCCTGCGCAATGGTCCACAGCAGCTCTGACAACGCCGCGTCCTGCGCATCGGCCATTAAAGTGCCCGGCTTGGCGCAGAAATTCTGAATAATGACTTCCTGAATGTGGCCATAGCGGCGGTGAAGTCGGGCGATGCCCTGAAGATCTTTGACTCGCTCTTCGCGCGTCTCCCCGATGCCGACCAGCAAGCCGGTGGTCATTGGCACACGCAGCGCGCCCGCTCGCGCCAGCGTCAACCAACGACGGAACGGCTTTTTATCTGGCGAACCAAAGTGAGGTCCTCCACGTTCGGTCAGCCGATGGGCACCGCTCTCGAGCATCACACCCATCGATGCGGCAACCGGCCGCAATGTTTGCAGTTCACTCCGACTTAGGGTGCCGGCATTGACGTGTGGCAGCAGCCCCGTCTCATCGAGTACGCGCTGCGCGACCGCAGCCACATAGTCCACCGTGCTATCGAAGCCCGCAGTCTGAAGCCATTCCCTCGCTGCGCGATACCGACGCTCTGGCTTCTCGCCCAGCGTCAGTAGCACCTCACGGCATCCCGCGCGCGCACCCTCACGGACTGTGGCGATGATCTGCTCCATATCCAGATACAGCGAGTTCAATTGAGAGGGCGTTTTCGCAAACGTGCAGTAGTGGCACACATCTCTGCAGAGCTGTGTGATCGGGATAAACACCTTGGGGCTATAGGTAATGCGCGGGCCGTAATGGGTGTCTCGAATACTGCGCGCACGCGCCATGAGAACGTCGTCCATCTCGACCACGTCACCCCCATCCGCCAGCGCAACCATCGATCGCGCCGCATACCACTCGTTATGCTGTGCCCCCATAGGTCGGCTACTGTACAGCCTTAGCAGGCCCGATGGGTAGCGCTCAATGACATATTGACGCCGGCATCTTCGGACCAGCGCGCGGTTGCCTCTCCAAGTCTGGGGTCATCGTCGTCCAACCGACCCAAGTCATCTGGCTCGTCAACATCCCTTGTCACACCGCTGGCACGCACGACCCGCCACGGGGTCTCGGCAGCTTTGGCCGCCTGCTGATGGCGAGCGAAACTGTCCTCACCAAAGCACAGCGGCAGCGACTGATGGCGCCAACGGAGTACGGCGTTGGTGCCCGTTTCTGTGAAATCCGGGCTGAGTACAGCGTGATGGTCGCGCGATGCAGCGATCAACGCAGAGAGATCCTCCTGACCCAGAAACGGCAAGTCGGCGTGGATGAAAAGCAGCCGCTCGGCCGCTGTTTTCGCCGCAATCATCTCGTATGCAGCGATCAATCCATCCTCCTGTTTTTCCGCTTCCTGCCACACCATTAGTGGCCCCTCGGGAAAGGCACTGCGCGACCACCCATTGCCACAGACGGCGTGCACGGTATCAATCTCAGGATGCGTCATGAGAGCGGAAAGCACATCTCGCGCCATCGCCTCGACCAAATCACAACGTTGGCTGTCGTTCAGCACCGCTGACAGTCGGCGCTTGCTCTGTGAGAGCGTTTTTAGCGCCACCACCGCCTCAATGGCCACTGTCGCACACCCCCAATAACCAATCGCCAAATGCCCTCGCACGCGAGGGGTCTGACATCACTGTCTGCGTCGTGCGAATATCCATGCCCTCAGAGCGCAGATCGCCCGCCAGCGCCTGATCGGTCTCGTCCCACACCCACACATCGACCAGTCCGGGGTATTGCTCGCTCATAAAGCGAGTCCACCCCTCAGCAGATACGTCCAGGCCCAGCTCCGACATGATCTTGCCGGCTGGGCCTTTCAGCGCTTGCCCACCGATGATCGGCGACACCGCGACGACACGACGTGCAGCGTGTCGCAACAATTCCTGCATACCGGGAATAGCGAGAATAGGCGCGAGGCTTAAGAACGGATTCGAGGGACCGAGCACGATGTCTGTACCAGCCGCGCCAACGTGACCCAAGGCGTCGCGCAGCTGCTCAGCAGGTGAAGCCGAATCAATCCCCTCGTACACCACATCGTGAAGCACTGGCGCGCACCGATGCGCAACAAAATACTCTTGAAAAGCCATTGTTTCTTGCTCGGTGACCACATGGGTCCTCACCGGGGATTCGGTGGCAGGCAGTACCGAGACGCTGGATGGTACGTCCAATCGATACCCAAGCGCCTGGGTCACACTCGCAAGACCCTGACCTGCCGACAACATGGCAGCGCGCGCCAGATGCAAGGCGAGATCCTTATCTCCCAATTGAAACCAGTCCGGGCCACCCAAGTTTTTGAGCTCGCCAAATACCGCCCAACTCTCCTCTCCGCGACCCCAGCCTCGCTGGCGGTCGATCGTTTTGGAGACGGCGTAGAGCACACTGTCGGTGTCCGGGCAGATAGTGAGACCACAATGTTCGAAGTCGTCGCCGGTATTGGTAACTACGAGCAGCGGTCGCTCGGCTGATGACTGAGACAGACCCGCAGCCAGCCGGGCGCCCCCGCCGCCGCCACTCAGTAACACCAGCGGAGAGTCGCTTGTTGTACCCGACCCTTCCCTCATTAGCGAAACATGTCCTGCTCAAGGGGTCGCAGCAATTGCTGCGCAGAGGCGTGCTCTGCCAACCGGAGATGACAACCGTCGGCCCACACCACAGGCTGCCCCTGATTGGTCTCGCCCTGAACCAGTGACGCCGACGCCGCGAGGGCATCGGCGACAGCAGGCGCGGTGACGTGCATCACACGACCATCGAGATCGCGCTCTCCAACCTGATCCCAGACCGGCTCAAAACCGCTGACGCCAATTGCAAAGCCGACGGTGCCCATCCGCCAGGGCCTTCCGAGGCTATCGCTAATAACGACCGGCACGGGTAAACCGAATGCCTCGCCAACATGTCGTGACAAAGCCGCTGCGCTTGCGTCCGGATCTTCCGGCCACAAGAGCACACTCTCGCCTTGCGCTTCACCCGCGCCATCGGCAGGGTCAAATGAACCCACATTCGAACCATCAATGCCTGCGTTGGCCAAAATATGGCCGGTGTGATGCTCCGCGATGATGAGCCCCGGGCGGGTACGGATAATTGCGCTTGATTCTCTCAGAATCAGCGTGACGAGCCGGGGGTCCTTACCCGTGAGATCCGCAAGTTCCTGCGCCTCCGCCGTGACATCGACATCGGCGAGCCTGACCCGACGCCCCTCGGCCTTAGAAACCACCTTCTGAGCCACGATCAGAACGGAATTGGCGCCAGGCAAAAGACCTTGCGCCCGTGTCCCCGCAACGATGAGTTCACCCAACGAATCCCCCGGCAAAACGGCGGGAAAGTCCCGCAGCGGGGTCAGTTGCAACGTGCCCGGTTTCACAGGGTCATTCAATACCCGTCAGGCGGAGCCCGGCATGGGTCTTGTACTGCTTGTTGATGTTAATCAAAACAGAGGTGAGTGCCTCGGCAGCTGCGGCGTTATGGATGAGCCCCGCATGGAAGCCCCGCATCCCCATCGCCTCAATAAGATCGATCACGCTCTGGCGGGCTGCTTTTTCGTTGCCCGTCACCAGCACATCGCAGGGGATATCCATGTCGGCCTGCAGGTGCGCCGCCGCCACATTCTGTAGTGCGCTGACCACCTGCACCTCTTCTCCCAATAGCGTCTGGGCGATCACACCGGCGCTGCCCTCGGGGGGTAATTGCACTCGCGCTACGCGCGGTGGTACGAGCGGCACAGTGACGTCCACCAGCACTTTGCCCTGTACAGCGCTTTTGATGCTTTCGAGCGTGGGCGTGTGGGCACCGAACGGGACCGTCACAAAGACAATGTCACCTCGCTCCGCAGCGCTCATATTATCCAGACCCTCGATAGGCTGGTGTGCAACACCACGATTGGCGAGCTCTGCGGTGAGCGCCTCAGCAGCCTCGACGGCTTGCTCTGATTTTCTGGAACCCACCGCCACAGCGTACCCAGCTTTGGCCAAGCGCAGAGCTAAACCACGGCCCAGATCACCCGTGCCACCGACGATTCCGATCGCTGATGTTGTATTGGAAGACATATTCATAACCTCTATTGTGGCTTCATCGTTGACAAGATTCAGAGCCTTGGCGATAGTGCTACCGGCGACTTGCTGAACACAAGTAAGTTTAGCTCAGACTGGCTCGTAACATGAGCACGAAGACAAGAAAAACCGCGTCGCAACCGGGCGTCGCAGCGAACGTGAGTGTACTGGAGTATTGATCGCTGGACAGAGTTTCCAGGGAGCAGGAGAGAATCTATGAGTAGCAACCATTCTGCAGACTACGATGTGATCGCCGTTGGCGCAGGCTTTGCCGGCATATCGCTCAGTTACCACCTTCGAGAGGCGGGCTTCAACGTCAAGGTGTTTGATCGCGCTAGCGACGTGGGAGGCACGTGGGCGTGGAACAAGTATCCCGGCGCAGCCACTGATAGCGAGTCCTATTACTACTGCTTCTCTTTCTCCAAAGAGGTCATGCAGGAATGGTCATGGAGCAAGCGTTATTCGGGTTGGGAGGAAACACAGAACTACCTGAAATTCGTCATGGACAAATTTTCTCTCTGGCCCATGTTTCAGTTGAGCACCGAAGTCGAGAGTGCCGAATTCGACAATGAAACGGGCTTGTGGAATGTCCGCACTCAGGGCGGAGAAACCCACACCGCCAAATATTTCATCAGCGCCATGGGCATGATTTCGCAACCCGTGCTCCCCAATTACCCTGGGCAAGAGCGATTTAAGGGGCCCATTTTTCATTCTTCCCGATGGCCAGAAGGGCTCGACATCGCGGGCAAGCGCGTCGGGATCATTGGCGCGGGGGCGACCACTGTTCAAATGCTGCCCGAGGTCGCGAAAACCGCCGCTCAAGTCACGGTATTCCAGCGCACACCCAACTTTGTGCTCCCCGCTATGCAGAAAGATATGACGCCTGAGTGGGAAAAAGAGATCAAAGACAACTACGACGAAATTATCGCCAAGGCCCGCAACCACATGTTTGGCATGGCCTTTGAGCAACCGCCAGGGCGCAATGCGGTCGACACACCACCCGAAGAGGTCCAGCGGATCTTTGAAGAACACTGGAATGGCAGCTTCCGCTGGGTATTTGAAACGTTTGATGACCTGCTGGGCAGCGCGGAGGCGAATCAAATGGCCTCTGACTTCATCACCAGCAAAATCAAGGAGAAGGTCGACGATCCCGAGCTGGCTGAACTGCTGACCCCCAAAGGCTACCCGCTCTTTGCCAAGCGCCCTCCTTTGGACCATGGCTACTACGAGACGTTCAACCGTGACAACGTGAAGCTCGTCGACATCAAGGATCGCGAGCCGATCCAAGAGATCACCGAGACCGGCATTCAGACGACCGAGAATCTGTACGAGTTTGACGTTATCGTCTTGGCAACCGGTTTTCAGGCCTACACTGGTGCGCTCGAAGCCATCGACATCCGCGGCAGCGATGGGCACACGCTGCGGGAGAAGTGGGACGATGAATCGAAGTCCATCATGGGCGTCTACGCCGCCGGCTATCCCAACTTCTTCATGATTACCGGCCCCCAGGCACCCTTCGCCAACCTGCCAACATCTATCGAGCAGAACGTGGCCTACATCACGGACTGCCTGCAAAAGATGGAGTCAGAGGGCTATGACCTCTTTCAGCCGAGCCCAGAGGCGGAAGACGAGTGGTCGGCGCACACCGCCGAAATTCACGAGCAGACCCTGATGGCTCAGGGAGACAAGGTGAACTCGTGGATGATGGGGGCCAACCTCGAACAAAGAAAGCCGCGGGTGCTGGTCTACTTTGGCGGCGCGCATATCTATTACGACAAGCTGCGCGAGTCGGCAGACGGCGGCTTCCCGGAGCTGTCCTTCAGTAAAAGCGCTGCCTGAGGTCGCGAGCCCTAGCCGCCATACTCGGCGTCCAGGGCTCCAATCAACTGATCAAACTCCTCGGCGGGCAGGCAGTTGATGCCTGCCGCAGCCTCGCGGCCGCCGCCGGTAGCAAACTGTGAACACACTGTTTCGGCACCTGTGCGTCGATCAAAGGGTGCTCGGACGCTGACCAAAAACGCACCGTCATCTCGCTCGGTCAACACAGCGTGAGCCCGTGCCGGAAAAGCCCGAACCAGATCGTTACTAAATACACCACTAACACGTCTCGCCCACGCCGCACTGGGCAACTGATACACCGCAAATGCGGACGCCTCGACGACGGGCGTCAGCGCCGCAGAGGCCGCAAGATCCTCCCGGTAACCCTGATCGAGTTGACGAAAGGTCGATGAACCGAGAAACGCCTGCGGCCGGCCCGCCTCAAGCAGACTCTCGTACAAAGCGTCGGGATGAAAGTGCAAATCATCGAGCGACGGACCATAGCCGTTGTAGTTAATGCAGACGCCAAGCGCCTTGAGCCCTGCAATCTCCGGCGCCTGCAACCCAGATTTTTCGGCCAGTCGCTGCGCGGGCTCGTCCAGATTGTCGCCAAAAGCGCCCGTAATCGCCCACTCCACCCGCTCGCCGCGCAAGCGCCCATTGACCAACAACGCGGTGCACACCTCGGGCGCTTCACTGATCGTTGCAGTGAGATTAGGGTGGTTGGGAATCGCACCGGCGGCATGGTGATCAACGTAATCAACGACCACGTCTTTAGCGAGTAACTGGCTGAGTGCGTCGCTATTTTTAACCATGGAGATATCGAGCACCGTCACCGTATCACCCGGCTCCGCGTGAACTCTCTCCAACAACGCAATATCGCGTTTGATGCCAGTAATGCGCGTCGAGACCAGCGGTTCTTCCAATCGTAACTGCAACAGCGCACAGATGCCGTCGGCGTCACCGTTAAACACGTCGTAATGCATGGGCGAAGTCTAATTGGAAGTCGCGGTCTTTGCCTAATCACTTAGCGCAGGGGGAGC
>JAHEJH010000159.1 GCA_024638905.1 Luminiphilus sp. | reverse complement strand
CGACATCGCCTCCAACGCCTGCGGCTGGCAGTGGGTTGGCGGGTCTGGCGCAGACGCTTCGCCCTACTTTCGGATCTTTAACCCCATCACACAGGGCGAGAAATTTGATAAAGCTGGCGCCTACACCCGTCGCTGGGTACCCGAGGTCGCCGAACTACCGGACAAATTCCTGCACAAACCATGGGAGGCGCCCGGCGAGGTACTCTCTGCGGCCGGTGTTCGCTTGGGCGACACCTACCCCAACCCCATTGTCGATCATAAGACGGCCCGAGAGGCAGCGCTCAGTGCGTATGGCACGCTCAAGGCGCTGAATTAGACTTCATCAACGATGGCTACCGCGCGCGTCCAGCCTGCCGAAGCACCCCGTATTTTGTGCGGGAAGCAACTCACCGTGAAACCAGTGGCGGGCAACGCCTCTAGGTTATGCAGCTTTTCAAGATGACAATAGCCAATGTGACGACCGGCTTTGTGCCCCTCCCAGATCACGCTCGCGTCGCCCGTTTCGGCATACCGCTCGGCGGTTTGGTCAAAGGGCGCGTCCCAGCTCCATGCATCCGTGCCCGTTACCTTAATCCCGCGCTCCAAGAGAAACATGGTCGCTTCGTAGCCCATGCCACAACCCTTCCTGACGAAGTCGTCCTGTCCGTAGGCCGCCCCCGCAGCGGTATTCACCACGACAATTTCCAGCGGCGCCAGCTCATGCTCGATGCGCGTCAACTCTGCATCAACGTCGGCCGCGGTCACCACATAGCCGTCGGGGAAATGCCGGAAGTCCAGTTTGACCCCTGGCTGAAAGCACCACTCAAGGGGGACTTCATCGATCGTGATCGCCCGCTCTTTGCCACCAGCCTGCTCGTTCATGGTGGGATGAAAGTGATAAGGCGCGTCCAGGTGCGTGCCGTTGTGTGTACACAGCTGAACAAACTCGATCGCCCAGCCCTCACCGTCGGGCAATTCGTCACTCTCAAGGCCGGGAAAAAATGACGCCATCTGCTGGGCGCCAATGTCGTGTGTGATGTAGTCAATATTGGGCTTCATAGCAGGAGGGTCGCTGATCACCTCGTTTTCAAGGTAGATCGACAGGTCAACAAAACGTCTTTTTGGCATCTCTTTCGCTCTTCACAGCGGCAATCAACCCCGAGGTTAGCCTATCCAACGGGGTGATTGGCAAATCTGATAGTTGGAGGTATCTTGCCCCCGTCTCCTGAGGATTCTGTTTATGCGCAGATTGTTCTTTGCTTTGACAATGTTACTGATCCCGATGGCTATTCAAGCCCAGCCAGAGGCTTTCCCATCGACCTACCAGGCACCCCCAGGCCCGCCGGTATTGTTCAAGAACGCAACCATCCTCACCGGTGATGGCCGCCGCCTTGACGAAACAGACCTCTACATCGCTGACGGGCAGATCCAATGGGTCGGTGCAGGAGAGATCGCGCCCGATGCCACCGAAGTCGATGCCGGTGACCGCTGGATCACTCCCGGTCTTATCGATGTTCACTCGCACCTCGGTGTATATCCCTCTCCGGGTGTCGCCGCTCATAGCGACGGCAACGAGGCGACTGCACCCGTGACGGCAGAGGTTTGGGCGGAACACAGTGTCTGGCCACAAGATCCCGGCTTTTCAAGATCATTAGCCGGCGGCGTAACGGCTATGCAAATTCTCCCGGGCTCAGCCAACTTGTTTGGAGGACGGGGTGTGACGCTTAAAAACGTGCCGTCCATAAGCTACCAAGGCATGAAATTTCCCGACGCGCCCCACGGCCTAAAAATGGCCTGTGGCGAAAACCCGAAACGCGTTTACGGTGGCCGTACTCAGGCCCCCTCGACGCGCATGGGTAATGTCGCGACCTACCGTAGCGCCTGGATTCGCGCACAACGCTATCAAGCCGATTGGGACCGCTATAACCAAGCCGTCAGGGACGCGGCAGAGGCTGTAGAGAACGACAGCAGTGGTGCCTCCGTAGCCTCGGCTCTACTCACCAATACACCGCCGCGCCGAAACCTCGAGCTCGATACCTTAGCCGGCGCATTGCGCGGCGACATCCTCGTACACATGCACTGCTACCGCGCCGATGAAATGCTCACCATTCTCGATATGGCCAAGGAATTTGGTTATCGCGTTGGCACATTCCATCATGGCGTAGAGGCCTACAAGATCGCCGACGAACTTGCTGAAAATGAGATCTGCGGGGCCCTCTGGGCCGACTGGTGGGGTTTCAAGATTGAGGCCTACGACGGCATCCAGGAAAACATCGCGCTGGTCGACCGCCCAACCGGCGGCTGCGCCATCGTGCACTCAGACTCGGATGAAGGCATTCAGCGACTTAATCAGGAAGCCGCCAAAGCCATGTTGCGAGGTAACCGCGCCGGACTCGACATCCCTCCGGAGCGCGCGATTCGATGGATCACTTACAACGCCGCGAAATCTCTCGGCGTACACGAACAGACGGGCTCTATTGAAAACGGCAAGATGGCTGACGTGGTGCTGTGGAACCAGGACCCCTTCAGTGTTTACGCCAAACCGCTGCGGGTCTACATCGATGGCGTGCTGCGATATGAGCAAGACAACCCCTCACTGAGCCCTCAGTCAGACTTCGAGCTCGGGCAACTCATAGGGGCGCCACAATGAATACGACCCGATTCTTCGCCGCCCTATTGGGACCCTTACTGCTAGCGAGCCACAGCTATGCCGCTTCACTTCTTATCACTAGTGGCACCGTATTCACAGGTGACGACGCGCCACCGAGCCAAATGGACATTCTCATCGAAGACGGGTTGATCGAAGCAGTTGCCAGCGATTTAAGTGCCACCGAGGCCGATCAGATGATCGACGCCGCGGGGCGACCCGTGACACCGGCATTGTTTGCGGGGATTACCGCGGCGGGCCTAAGCGAGATTGGCATGGTGTATGAGGCGGTCGACTCAAGACTTAACGAGCTCTACACAGGGCTCATGCATCCCGAGTTTGATGTGCGCAAAGCCTACAACCCCCTCTCCAGTGTTGTCCCCGTCACTCGCATAGAGGGTTATGGCTACACGCTTCTCGCAGCTGCCTTTGGGGATCGCACGATTTCCGGACAAGGGTCGCTGGTGCGCTTCGACAGCGGCTTTGACAGCTTCGAGGGGAAGACCACGATTTTTGTCAACGTCGACGGCTACAGCGGCAACAAAATCGGCGGATCAAGAGCGGCGCACTGGATGTTACTCGAGACAGCGTTTTCGTCGCTCACTGCGAAACAAGGTAACGGGCTCTGGCTAACCCACAATGAGCATCCTCTGATAAATCAGGACGGCAGAGCAACACTTAAAGACGCTCGGGAAAATGGCATTTTCGTGTTCAGGGCCAACCGTGCGAGCGACATTCTCCAGGTATTGGCGTTCAGCCGAAAGCACCAACTCAATGCCATTATCAGTGGCGGGCAAGAAGCTTGGATTGTCCGCGCGGCATTGGCCGAATCAGGGACACCCGTGGTGATCAATGCGCTCGACAATCTTCCGGGGAGCTTTGATGGGCTCGGGGCGCGACTCGATAACGCCGCGCTCCTTCACCGAGCCGGCGTTACCTTGTTATTTACCAGTGGCGAAACCCATAACGCCCGCAAGCTGCGCCAAGTGGCTGGCAATGCAGTGGCCAACGGCCTGCCTTACGAGGTGGCCATAGCGGCCATGACAAGTCAACCTGCAGAGATCTTTGGCGGAACACCCAGAATGATCGCGCCTGGATTGCGCGCCGATGTGGTGATCTGGAGCGGCGACCCGCTGAATGTCACCAGCTCCGCGGACCAGGTCATCATCGATGGCAAGCTGGACCCCATGACCAGTCGGCAGACAGAGTTACTGAAGCGGTACCTGCCCACTGAGCCCGGATTGGGTCGCGCTTATATCAATCCCTGAAAAGAGCGAGTGAACTGCGGCGGCGCTCTGGGTGCGCTGCCGAGCCAGACTAGTCGTTAAGGCGCTCGATCAGCCCGCTGGTCGAGTGGCCAGCAACGAATCCCAGAACGCGAACCTCACCACCCCTCGCTAACACCGATTCGTGGCCGGCGATCTGCTCCACCACATAGTCACCGCCCTTGACCAGCACATCGGGCGCCAAGGTATCGATCAATCGAGCGGGCGTGTCCTCCGAAAAAGACACCACATAGTCGACAGCGCCCAGTGCGCCCAATACTGCCATCCGATCATCCAGCGTATTGACCGGCCGGCTCTCTCCCTTAAGCCGTCGGACTGAATCGTCATCATTCACCGCGACAACCAGCACGTCGCCAAGAGCCTTCGCCTGCTGTAGGTACCGGACATGGCCGGGGTGCAGCAAATCGAAGCAGCCATTGGTCATCACAATGCGCTGACCCGCCGCACGCAAATCCTCCAAAGCGCTCGCCAAGCTCGTCTCTGCAAGCACATTGCCAACAGCACCTGCTGGCGCCGCAGAGACGGCCGTGAGCAACTCTTGGGGAGAAACGCTCGCAGTCCCCAATTTGGCAACCACCACCCCCGCGGCATGATTTGCGAAGTGCGCGGCATCACGCATCGGCAGCCCTGCACTCAAGCACCCCGCCATCACCGCGATCACGGTGTCGCCGGCGCCTGTGACATCAAACACCTCGCGGGCACTGGCGAAGAAATGCGCAGGCGGCTGACCAGATTGAACGAGCGTCATGCCGGCCTCACTCCGGGTGACGAGAATGCCCTCTAGATCCAGCGACTCCCTGAGCGCCTCAGCTTTTTCAATCAAGGTCTCGTCTGTGTCACAGCGACCAACAACCGCTTCGAACTCGGCGAGATTAGGGGTCAGCAGAGTGGCTCCCCGATAGCGCTCAAAATCCACGCCCTTGGGGTCCACCAATGTTGGCTTATTCAGCTCAAGGCAATGCTGCAGTAGCGGTTGAACCAGCTCCAGAGACCCCTTCGCATAGTCACTGAATACGACCAGATCAGCATCAGCGAAGTGTTGCTGGGCATACCTCACAAAAAGATCATTGGCATGCTTCGCCAGAGATTCCTCAAAGTCCATGCGCAGCAGTTGCTGATTCCGACTCAGCACCCGGAGCTTTACAATCGTTTCCGACGGGCACGGCATGACATTCCAGCGAACGCCCGCCGCCTCAACGCAAGCACGCAGAGCACGTGCATGCTCATCTTCCCCGCACAGACCCACCAGCGAGACCGACAGCCCCAGCTCGGCGAGATTCACAGCAACATTACCCGCACCGCCCGCGCGATCCTCCTGGCCCGTCACACTGACCACCGGTACCGGTGCCTCCGGACTCACGCGCCGGCTCGCACCGCTCCAGAAGCGATCAAGCATCACATCGCCAATCACGGTGACACTGCCGGAGCTCATATCGGGCAAAGCTGACATCAAAGGGCCTCTTCTCTACTCTCCGATGATGCTAGCACGGGCGCAGCTACTGACTCTGTGGATAAATAGCGCCGTGCGGCGTTGGTTACGGCACCGGGCGTGAGCGCAGACATGCAGTCAAAAGCGCCTCCACAGGTGGGGCGCCTTCGACAGGGTGAGCAGTCCAACTCAGCGTAGAGAATATCGCCCTCTCGCCCCGGCACCACGCGATACGGGCAGGTCGATCCAAACAATGCGACCACCGGCACACAAAAAGCCCAACCCATGTGTGTCAGGCCGGTGTCTACACCGATGACCAGATCGGCGTGGCTAACCAGCGCAGCGCTCTCTTCCAGCGAACAATCCCCGACTTTGCTTTCCACCGCCTGCTCGGCAAAGATCCGCTTCGCTGCAGGCCGATCCGCCGGCGCTCCCAGCACCACGACGCGCCAACCCTGCACGAGTGCGGCATCCGCCAGCGCTCGCCAATGGGCCTCTGGCCAGTGTTTCTGTGGGCGAGTTGTGAACGGGCAGAAAACCACATACGGGCGCCCATCATGGACCCGCTCAGCGAATCCCCGCGCTACCGCCGACAGCGGCACTGTCATTGAGAAATCGTCGGTCTCCAGACCGATCTTTTGAGCGAGGCCGCGATACTCAGAACTGATAGTGGGCTCAAGATTCTTCGGGACTCGCTTCGTTAGTAACCACCCCGTTGGCTCTTTTGAACGGAAACCGATTCGCGTCTTCGCTCCGGTCATCCATGCGAGCAATGCGCTTTTCAAAAGCCCCTGAACATCCAGCACCAGATCGAATTGATGTGCTCTGAGCTTTTTGCGAAAGCTCATGACCTCCCGACTCAGTTTCCACAGACGACCCCGCCGAAATAGCTCCCGCCATTCCTCTCGCGGCCAAATTAATAGCTCCTTGAGTCCGGCATGGTGCGCCAGCAGTGGCGCCACAGTGGATTCTGCCAACCAATAGATTTCCGCATCGGGACGAGCGCGCTTGATCGAATCGATCAGCGGAGAGGCAAACACCACGTCGCCAATAGCGCTGAGGCGGATCACCAGCACACGCTTGAAAGACAAGTCTAGAGTGACGTTTTCAGCCGCGCTGTGCGTCATTGACAGGATCCAACTCCGGCTGCGGCTTGATATCTCGGTCGAGCGCTATTAACAGCGCCAGCGTCAGAAACAGAATGTTGCCGTTGAAGTAGGAGTAGAAGGACACTGAGCTGTTCAGGGGGAACAGGGCCAAAATGACCACCAAAGAGCTCAGCGCAACTTCTGGGCGCGAATCGAAAAGTCGCCGCCCCAGAAAGACAAAAAACAGCGCATAACCCAAAAGCCCGGGGATACCAGTATCGACCGCCACCTCGAGCGCATAGAGATGTGGATGCCATCGTTCGGAAACGGGCAGGACATTGATACTTTCCATTGAGACCACCATCGAGCCCCAGCCACGAATGCCGACGCCATTCATCCAGTGCTCGGTGAACCCCTGCCAGGCCGAATTCCAGAATATCGGCAGATAGTCGAATGCCTTATAGGCATCAGATGCCGCCTGGCCGGCGGCCGAGGCGCTGAATGTATCGCTCAAAATCAGGCCTGACAGCGCCGCAAGGGAGAACGAAAATAACAGTGACAAGAGCCATGGCGTGACCTGCACATCAGACTCCAAGCGACGGAGAATAAAGGCATAGCCCGCCAGAGCAGCCAACGCGTGGATCATGGACGCCTCATTACCGCTCATGACAATGGCGGCGAATAGGGGCAGGGCCAGGATGCTGTTAAGCGGCGTTGAGCCGGTGCGGCGCAGCGCTTCTAGATAAAAGGGCGACAAAATTGCGAGTGTCGACCCATACCCCATGCGCAGACTGCCCGTAACGAGGGTATCGCCAGAATCGAGTTCGATCAGCGGATTACCGAATACGCTGTAGCCCGTCAGCAGCTGCACCAAGCCATCAACCACCCACAGCATCATCACCGCGCCCACCAAAGACATCAGACGGGCACTCTCTGACCGGTCCAGCTTAATCTGAAGTAGCACCCAAACGGCGAAGCCATACGACAGAAAGCGCACCGCGCCTGAGAGTGAGCGCTCGAAATTGATGGCGTCGAACAGAGAAAAGATTGCGGGTAACAAAAAGCAGGCGAGCACTATCCAGAATTTACGCACACCGTCGGTAGCAAGAAAATCGCGCGGCCCTCTCGCGAAGATAATCAGACCGACCAAAGCCATCAGCCAGATAAACTGTCTGGTTGCAGAGGACAAAGACAGGGTGAAAAACAGAAACACCCAAATAATCGACGGTGAAAGGTCAGAGAGTCGTTGCATCAAAGCCACCGCGCACCACAGCTGGTGCACAGCATCCGTTACCTGAACACATTGAGTGTATTGATTAGATGCACCCTTAACCAGCGGGGATGTGAATACTACGGACTCCTGACGCGATGACTAGTCGCTTACCGAGCCTCACTGAAATGCGCCCCCAAGGCCAAAGCCAGGGCCGGCCAGGTAATGGACCCTGTTGGGAACGAGTACATCGATAACGTGCTAGACAAGGGAAATACGGCGAGCAGCGCAATACAAAAAAAAGTAGTCGAAACACCCTGCCCGGCTGCGTTGGTGACCAGCATCCACCTCACCACCAGGATCAGGAACAGCAAATAACCGAGCACGCCTAATACACCCGTATCGGTGGCGATTTCCAAAACGCCAAGATGCGGATGCCAGGTTCGCGACAACATGGCATCAGGGAAAAATTCTGACGCGGCAAGAATCGGATACATGGCACCCGAAGCGCCTCGCAGCCCCACGCCGTTCAACCAGTTTTCCGTGAAGAGAATCCAACTGGCCTTCCAGAGCTCTGGCCGGAACGCGAGTGCTGCGTTCGCCTCCACCTCACTCACACTCAAACTGCCGCCGAGCAGCACCAATCGCTCAGCGAGGTGAGGCACCAGCAAAATGGGTAACAGCAAGCCGCCCATGGACAAAACGACCACAAGTGCTGGCGTCCAATAATGATTCGAGGAACGCCCTCGCACCCATAGCGCCCCACAGAGCATCGCACTCATCAGCAGCAGCAATGCCGAATATCGACTGGCGCTCAAGGACACCGCCACTGCTAACAACGGCACCGCCAACCACAACACAGGCAGGCGTCTACCATGTAGGCGAAGGGTTTCAAACAGAAACGGCGACAACACCGCCAAATTGGGCCCGTAGTCGAGGCCCATTGAGCCGGTGACTTTGTGTCCTTCTGGCAGCCCGGTAAAAAGCGGATAGCCGCTGAGACTGACGCCTCGCCATTCCTGAGCAATGCCATCGAGACTCCAGAGCACCAGCAAGCCGGTCATCCATAGCACCGTGTTTGGCCATTGCGACTCACTGGGCGAAAGCCTCAGAAAAAGAAGCCCGGCGAATCCGTATGCAGCGAACCGCGCCGCGGTCGACAGTGCGCGGTCAAAATCGACCGCGCCCGGCAGTGACAGCAGTCCCGGGAGCAAAAAACACAGAACCAATAGCCACAGCGCCGCAGCCCCCGGCTGTTGGCGCCAAGCACCGCGAGTCACCACGAGCAACACCAGCGACCCCACCGCAGCAAGCCATATCAGCAACTGTGTTGCTGATAGCACGCCGTACAGCGCCACCCAACCCACAATCCACCAGGCAGTGAGCATATCGCGGCATCGCTGGGACCACTGATCCAGAAGGGACTGCGCGCTGGGTGAGGTGGGCATGAAACGCTCTTAACATTCGCCAATGTGCTAGTTTAGCATCGCCTGTGACACTACCGCCTGCCGACGGCCAGTGCATTACTGCGCAAGGTCGCCACCAACTAGCGGCTGCGAAAAGGAACTGTTTCGAATCATGCTGCTATCGCGACGCTATCAGTTTTTATTCGTTCACATCGCCAAAACTGGCGGCACCAGCGTCCGCAACGCACTGCAGCGGTACCGGTGGCGGGACCCCTATTACTTTCCGCAGTGGATCGCCAGCAAGCTCAGTGGCGTCACCGGACACAGTCTGGGAATCAAGCTACCCCGGCACTGCAAGGCGATTACCGCTCAAGAAATGCTTCCTCGGGAGGTTTATCAGGGGCTGTTCAAATTTGGGTTTGTGCGCAACCCATGGGATTTACAGGTGAGTTCCTACCATCACATAAAACGTGAGCGACCCCACTTGCTTGAAGACAACGAATCGTTCAGCGCGTTTTTGCACCGAAAATTAGATCCACAGCGCGAATGGCAATACCACATCGATACTTCCATCACGCCGCAACTGGACTACCTCATCGATTTGCGCGGCAACCAAATCGTCGATTTTGTCGGCCGCTATGAGTCGCTGCAAACCGACTTCGATCACTGCTGTGAGCGAATCGGACTCCCGGTGCAGGCGCTGCCGCACAGACGACGAGCCGACGATCGGAGCGCTTATCGTGAGTACTATGACGACGAATCGAAAGCTTTAGTCGAGCGACACTTCGCCGCCGATATTGAAGCCTTTGGATACGAGTTTTAACGTGGCCACGGCGTGACCCGCGCCCTGTTGTTTGGCTTCGACCGTTTCGGCGCCGTTAAAGGAGCGAGGGCACCTCGCTCAATGCGGTGACAAAGTGAATATCGGGCGCGGACGCCGCCGATTGTGCTGAATCCACCACTTTGAAGAGCCTCGCGACGCCAGCCGCCCTACCCGCCTCAATATCGGAATCCTTGTCGCCCACCAGCAGCGACGTCCTAACGTCAATGCCATGATCAACAACCGCCTGCTGAATCATACCCGGCGCTGGCTTACGGCAATCACACTGCTGCCGGAACTCACCCTCCGCCTCGGTCGGATGATGTGGGCAGTGATAAAACCCCGAGAGCGTGACGCCAAAAGTATTGTCTAGATGCTCTGCGATGGCTTGATTCAGCGTATCCAAATCTCTCTCGCTGTAATAACCGCGACCAATGCCCGACTGGTTCGAGACAATAATCAGCAGATAACCCGCATCCTGAAGCTCGCGCAGCGCCTCGGACGCCCCCGGCAGGAATTCAAACTGTTCCCAGGTGCTGACGTACCCATGGTCAACGTTAATCACGCCATCGCGATCCAGAAATACAGCGGAACTCATGCCGAGAATCTACTTCCAGCCAGAACGTGTCGCCTCACACCAGCTCAAGCCCTTGCTCGATCAGTGCACAGAGCAGGTGTACCACCACAATATGGCACTCTTGAATGTGCGCGGTGTCATCCGCGGGAGCGATCACGGTCGTGTCACAACATCCCTTAAGCGCGCCACCATCTCGCCCCGTTAAGCCAACAACCTCGCAGCCAAGAGCTCGGGCCTGCCCACACGCGGCCAGCACACTGGGGCTCGATCCTGAGGTAGAGATAGCAATCAGCACGTCGCCAGTGTTAGCCAATCCGGCGACCTGACGGCTAAACACATCGTCGTATCCATAATCATTGGCAATCGCTGTGAGCGCCGACGTATCCGTGGTGAGCGCAATGGCGGCGAGCGCTGGACGATTCTTAATAAATCGGCCTACCAGTTCGGCAGCCATATGCTGCGCGTCTGCCGCCGAGCCGCCATTACCGCAAATCAGCAATTTGTGGCCACTGGCTAATGCGGCGATGCAACGCTCTGCTGCCTGCTGAATATCCCCTGTGGAGGCCTCTAGCTTGGCGAGCACCTTCTGATGCCCATCAAGATACTCACTAATAAATTGCTGCACGCTGCCTCCCGTGAATGATTACTCGCGAGCGCCGCCAGACCGAAAACTGGCTGAGGGCAGATGGTAACAGCGAATACGGCAGCGGCACTCTATTAAGTCCCGGAGCTGCGTCACTGGCTCGATTAGAGTAACGCTAACTATTGACGCGACCCGCCAAACGACTGGCAAAAGGCCGAGCAGTCACGCCGTGAACGATCAAGCTGATGCCGACAGTCAGAATCGTCACAGCGACCACAGTGCCGGCCTCAGGAATCTGCTCCGACCAGACGATGGTGGCGAAGGCCAAACTCGCCAGCCCGCGTGGCCCGAACCACGCTAAGAAGGCTTTGCTCGCCATCGGCTCACCCGTTCCAGTGAGAGAGAGAATGATTGGCATCATCCGTATTACCGTCAAGCTAAGGACTGCATAGATCACCTCGCTCCAACCAACGTGGGGGAGCGCTGCCGGCAACAGCATCATGGCGAACAACACCCATGCTGTCATGGCCAGCACTTCGCCCGCACCCTCGGCGGGCAATAACATCGCGTGCACATCCTCTTTCATCGCGGCGCGGAAACAGAGCCCCCCGACAAACGCGGCGATATAGCCGCTGCCATGCAAACCCTGAGCCACCGCAAAGATGAGTATTGCCAGCGCAGGGACACTCATTCTTTGCCAAACATGCCCCAACCAGTCCGCCTCTCTCGCAAACCTAACGACCTTGGCGGCAATCAATGACAAGACCACCCCAACTGCGAGACCAATACCGACTTCTTCGGCTAATAACTCCAGAGCAACGCCCTCACCTCGGACTGCGGAACCCTGCTCAAGCGCAATAAAGAGGAGCAGGAACGGCACAGCCAGACCGTCGTTGAGCCCGCTCTCTGCACTGAGTCCCTCACGCAGGTGTGCGGGCACTCCCTGATTGGTAACGACCGCCTTCCCCAACGCCGCATCAGTCGCCGCGAGCATGACACCCAGAATGGCCGCCTCATATACGGAAAACTCGGGGAATAACGTCATGGCCAGTATGGCGCCCAGCACCATCGTTACGGGCAAACCCAAA
>JAHEJH010000300.1 GCA_024638905.1 Luminiphilus sp. | reverse complement strand
ATGACCCCTACGAGGCTCCCGAGGCACCGGAGGTGCATTTGCATACCGACCAGCAGTCACTGGAAGAAGAAGTTGAGCACCTAATCGCATTGTTGGAAAAGCAAGGGCTGATTCCAGCAGCCGCTTGATAAAGCCCTGTAACCGAGAGATACCATGGCATTAATTGCACCCCACGCCGCGGACGAGCTGCGCCCCCTGATTGTTAATGACACCCGGCGCGCCGAACTCGAAGCCGAGGCACTGACTCTCCCCTCCCTGATGATGAGCTCAGCTGCCGCGGCCAACGCGGTCATGATGGGCGCGGGCTACTTCACGCCTTTAGCCGGCTATATGAATCGCGCCGATGCGCTTTCGGTGGCGGAGAACATGCGCACGACCGACGGTCTGTTTTGGCCCGTACCCGTGGTCAATCTGGCCGAAAGCTGCCCGGTAGAGGCCGGTCAGCGTCTCGCGCTCACCGACCCCAACTGCGAAGGCCACCCCTTGCTGGCAGTGATGACGGTCGAAGCCGTCGAGACGCTCTCAGATGACGACGTGGCGACCATTATCGATAAAGTGTTCCGCACCGATGACCCCGAGCACCGCGCAGGGCCGTACCGTGATCTCAGGTCCTATCGAGGTGCTCAACTACTCGTACTTTGAGGAGGACTTCCCCGACACCTTCCGCACGGCGATGACGATCAGAAGCGAGATCGCCGAGCGGGGTTGGGAACGCGTGGTCGCTTTTCAAACCCGAAACCCTATGCACCGCGCCCACGAAGAGCTGTGCCGTATGGCGATGGAAGACCTCTCGGCCGACGGTGTGCTCATTCATATGCTGCTGGGAAAGTTGAAGCCGGGCGATATCCCCGCGGATGTGCGCGATGCATCGATCCGCAAAATGGTCGACCTGTACTTCCCCCCTAACACGGTGATGGTCACCGGCTATGGCTTTGACATGCTCTACGCCGGACCCCGTGAAGCGGTACTGCACGCCGTGTTCCGCCAGAACGCAGGCTGCACCCACCTGATTGTGGGTCGCGACCACGCAGGCGTGGGGAGCTACTACGGCGGCTTTGATGCCCAAACCATCTTTGACGAGGAAGTGCCCGAAGGCGCATTGGCGCTCGAGATCTATCGCGCCGACCACACCGCGTTCAGCAAAAAATTAGAGCGCGTGGTCATGATGCGCGACGCGCCCGACCACAGTCCTGAAGACTTTGTGCTGCTTTCGGGCACCAAGGTGCGCGAGATGTTGGGGCAAGGCATTGCGCCACCGCCCGAATTCTCGCGCCCTGAGGTGGCTGAGATTCTGATGGCCTACTATCAGGAAATCGACGGCACGGCGTAAGGCGAATCAGCGGGGGGTTGGCGCGCTAGCGCTGACCCCCTTTCCCAGACCCATCTCCGCCATTCAGTCAGCTACCAGCACTCCTTAGTAATGCGCTAGCCCTCTGAGTTGGCGCTTTCTGCCAACCGCTTGGCGCATGCAGTCAATTCTTTTCAATGCTATCCACCGATACTGGATTCATCGGCAGATCGGCGACCTCTGAGTTGGCCTGATCTTCAGACCAACCCCCGATCTGCCGGTTTTTTTGAGTGGCTCCTTCTTTGCCCCGCTTTGCGGGGCCTTTTTTTAAGAACGAGCGCCGTCACAGCAGCGACCACTCGGCAAGGAGGCTGAATGGATAAGGCAGCATATTTTCAATCGGTGTACGAGGCACAGTTTGCCCTGGGCAAAAAAACGGGCGCCTGCCTGAGCGCACAATATTTGGCGTTGGAGGCTTTTCTGCAGCGCAGTCCCGACTGGCACTACCATTGGTGGCCCATTGTGGGCATCACCCCCAAGGCCTGGTTTATCCTGCAAACCCGGGCTGCGGTCGAGACACGGCGGCGCATGATCCCTACCCACGGGCTTATTCGCGCTCATCTTTACGACCGCGTGGAGCGCGGCCGGGAACTGTTTGAGCGAGCGTCGCCGCTACCTGATGCCTGGTATTTCTATGAAGCGCGAGACGCCGCCGTACTGGCACTCACTGAGGAGCGCGACAAGGTCGCGACTGTTCCCTGGTTGGCTTTGGATCCCGAGTGCTTTGGGCAGCAAACCAGTGGCGTGCCGACTATTACCCGCAAACGACTAACAGCATTACAGGCAACGCTAAATCAAAAAGCCGCGTAGCAAGGCGCTACAGAGGCCTTGGCTTGGCGTGTATTCGGGCGGCGGCGCAGTGGCCTCAAACCTGTGTTCATCGCACTGTCATGGGCCGTTCATCACTCGGTCATGAAAAGCGCCTAACCTAACGGTCCACCTGGGGGTGGACCTCGAGATGTTCTCTCTGTGCCCGGCTAACTTGCCGGGCTTTTTTATGGTCGGGCGACTACTATTTGGGGAATGTGGTTAACGAGAATCCCTGCGGATTGGGGTACTCCTTGATGCTCGCCTGATAAGCGCCAATGATTTTCATGTAGGCACCAATGACCCACGCC
>JAHEJH010000293.1 GCA_024638905.1 Luminiphilus sp. | reverse complement strand
TATAGTGCCCCGCGGGTCACACCGAGACGGGCCATTTAAGGGATCCACAGAAACGGTCGACATGGATAAGGAGAAGATCATGATTACATTCCGACAGCTAGCAGTGGGAGTGCTGTTGTTTTCTGCGATGGGTGCGCAGGCCGACCTCAACTGGGAGGCGGCGTTGTCCGGTGAGCATCGCTCCGAGGCCAACCGCGCTCGTGACGCCTACCGTCACCCCCAAGAGACATTGTCGTTTTTTGGCATCGCGCCGGGCATGACCGTGATGGAGCTCTCTCCGGGAGGGGGCTGGTATACCGAAGTGTTGGCACCGCTGATGGACGGCAACGGCGCACTCATTGCCGCGCATTCGAGCCCCAATGGCGGTAGTTATGCGCGTCGCTCACTAGGCGGTTTTCTGAAGAAGCTCGGCGAGAATGCCGACGTATACGGATCAGTTGAGGTCTCCACATTACAACCACCCAATGCCGTATCGCCCGCTGAGCCTGGCTCGGTCGACCTCGCGCTCGCCTTTCGCAACGTGCACTCATGGTTGCGAGCTGATCAGGCCGAGATGATGTTTTCAGTGATTGCCGAGACATTGAAGCCCGGTGGGGTGCTAGGGATTGTTCAGCACCGAGGTGACGCAGGATTGTCGCTGGAGGAAATGAAAAATTCCGCGTACGTCAGTGAAGACAAGGTCATCGAGCTCGCGCAGCTTGCGGGGCTGGAACTGGATGCGCGCAGCGATATCAACGCGAATCCCAAGGACACCAAAGACCATCCGCGGGGTGTCTGGACGCTGCCACCGACGCTGGCCGCGGGAGACACCGATCGCGAGCGTTACGTCGGGATTGGTGAGAGCGACCGCATGACATTGCGGTTCGTCAAGCCGGCAGAGTGAGTCTATGGCGGAGCCAGAGCCGCAGGAATCGATCGATGCGATTGGCTTGAAGTGCCCTGAACCGGTGATGTTGCTTCACGCTGCGATGCGGCGCCTCGCCCCTGGTCAGGAGGTGGCACTTCGCGCCACGGATCCCTCGACCGAGCGAGATGTGGCCAACTTCTGTGAGTTTCTGGGGCATGCGCTTCTTGTCGCTCGCCGAGAGGGCGACGAGTTTTTATATCGCATTCGCAAGGCAGAGAGTTAATAGGTAGCTCCAATGTCGTCCGGTGAATTACTCGATGCGCATCAGTTGACGCGCCTGTTCAACCGCGAGTTTGCGGTCAGCGACGAGACAGAGCTGATTGGCGGTGCCGCCGAGCCTTACTATCAGCCGGGGGCGCCTCATCGCGTGTACTTCCGTGCCGATTATGTCCGTAGCGCGCTTCATGAGGTCGCTCACTGGTGTGTCGCAGGCTCGCGTCGCAGGCAACTTCCCGACTATGGCTACTGGTATAGCCCTGATGGTCGCGATGCTGAGCAGCAGCAGGCTTTTTTTGCGGTCGAGGCGCGACCTCAGGCGATCGAGCGCTATTTTTGTGAGGCTGCGGGTATCCCGTTCTCGCCGAGTGTCGATAATGTTGGCGCCCACATTGAGCCCCAGCAGTTGCGCCGCTTCGAGGCGCGTATTCAGCAGTGGTGCGATCAGTTTGAGCGCATCGGTTTGCCGCCCAGGGCCGCCCGGTTTGTCACGGCGCTGCGATCAATGACCCGACTGTCACGAGACCCGGTGCCGGACATTGCGGCATGAGGGCTGAGCCTGATCAGCTGAAATGGGTGGTCGACGATGTGATCCCACATACGGCCGCCTTGAGTGCGCTGATGGGTGACGTGACGATTTTGCCAGGGCGTGACATTACTCCAGACACGATATGCGACGCTGACATTTTGCTGGTGCGTTCGATTACACCGGTGAACGAATCGTTGCTTGCCGGGAGCTCGGTAAAGTTCGTGGGTACCGCCACGGCCGGGGTCGACCACTTTGATATCGAGGCGATAGAGCGGCTCGGTATTAGCTGGTCAGCGGCGCCAGGCTCCAACGCGGTGTCGGTAGTGGAATATGTACTGTGCGCCTTGGCGACCTCACGGTGGTTTGAGCGCGTGGTGTCCGGGTGCCCCGTGGGACTCGTTGGTCTGGGGCAGGTGGGTGAGCGGCTGGCGCGGCGGCTGTCTCATCTGGGGTGTCAGGTGCTGGCTTATGACCCGCTCCGAGCGGACTGGCCGAGTGATATCCGTCAGGTCGAGTTGGAGGAAATCCTTCGCCAGCCCGTCATCTCCCTGCACGCGAATCTCCATGATCAGGGCGCTGACGCTTCCCGGGGGTTGCTCGATGCTGATGGGGCCGAGCAGATGGTTGACGCGTTATCCAAGCGAGAAGACGGCGGGTTGTTCATTAACGCGGGCCGCGGTGACCTGATGACGCTCGAGGCGCTGAGCCGGCTAGTAGAGAGCCCCTGGACAGTGATACTCGATACGTGGCCGGGCGAGCCCTCTCTTGGCGCTGACTTATTGTCGCGCTGTGACTGGGTCTCACCGCATATCGCGGGGCATTCCATCA
>JAHEJH010000270.1 GCA_024638905.1 Luminiphilus sp. | reverse complement strand
ATCGCCCATCTGACTCCGCTTTTGTACGCGGACCGCGACCGCCTCCACGAAGGTCAACTCCTATGCTCTCGCGGCAAGACATATATGCGCTGAACCTATCCCCCATGCGCCGTGCTCATTACCTCACGTTAGTCATGGCCACCTGCATCATCGCTGGCGGCGCTTTCGCGGCCGAGAATACGTTGCGGATAGGGTCTCATCTTAATCCCCGCAGCACCGGGATCTCTCAGGTCATTAAACCCTGGGCAGATGCGGTGCGAGCCGAGGCCGGCGACGCCGTGACGATTGTCGAGTATTGGGGAGGCTCTCTCGGTAAATCCCCAGCGAAGCAGTTTGAATTGGTCAGAAGTGGCGTGCTGGACATTGCGTGGGTTCTGCCCGGCTATACGCCAGGGCAGTTTCCCGAGATGGGGCTCTTCGAACTGCCTCTCTTGTTTGACTCTTCCTTGGAAGCCGCCACAGTGGGCTGGCAGCTCTATGACGCCGGCCTGTTGACGGGATTCGATGGCGTGCAACTGATCGGATTCTTCAGCACGGCGCCCAACGGCCTCTTTATGCGCCGCCCAATCGATACCCCGTTGGAGCTGGGCGGACTTAAGATCCGTGCACTTGGCGCCATCCACTCGGACTGGTTGAACACGCTGGGGGCTGCTGCACAGACTATGAGCGGCGTCGACATGAATCAGGCGCTGGATCGGGAGATTGTCGACGGCGGCATCCAAGGCTGGTCGGGCATGCGCACCTTCGGCAGCTTCCCGCTGGTCGACCAAGCCTGGGATATCCCCGTGGGCACGACCCCTTTCTTACTGCTCATCAACGAGCAGAGCTGGCAGCGACAGCCCACATCAGTGCAGCGCGCCATGCTGAAGCACGGCGGACTCGGCATTGCCCGCAGTAGCGGTCAGGCCTATGCCGCCATCAACCAGCAAATTCGCGTTGCGCTCGCAGAGACTGGCCAACCGGCCCTCATGGCACCCGATGCATCAACCCAACAGGCACTGGTCGATCGCTCGCAGGCACTCCACGACGTATGGATGACCGCGTCGATCGACAGAGAGACAACCTATCTCGCCGCGCAGACATTCCTGAGTCGACTTCGGGCTCAAACATCGACGGCCTCTGCAGGCAGTGCGCCGTGAAGGGGTTGGACCGACTGATCGTTCGAGCCACCGAGGCCACCCACCGCATCGCTTTGGTTGGCTTCACTGGTCTGGTCGTGATCGCGCTGCTCACCTTTTATGACGGCGCGGCACGGTATCTTGATCTGCCTCGCGTGAGCGGCTTTGCTGATTTCGGTGAGCTGCTGTTTCCCATCGTCATTGCCTCCTGCTTTCCCGCCCTCCTCATCCAACAGAAAAACCTCACCATCCGAATGCTGAGTCGATTGCTCGGAGATGGGGCCGCCCGGTGGGCCGACGTGGCGGCGGCGGTTGCGGTGCTTATTTTCTTCCTGCTCTTGGGCACGCAGTTTGTGCAAATGACCCTCGACTTCCATTCGGCTGGGCGGACCACCGCAACCATCGAGATCCCGACAGCGCTTTTTTGGATGATCGCCACATCGATACTGTGGCTCTGCATCCCCATCCAGCTACTCGTCGTGCTCTTGCGGCTGCGCGACCTGTCACCACCACGGGCGGGCCATGACTGACGATATGGCCCTGGGATTGGCGGGCTTCGCTGTCCTGTTTCTGATGATCCTGCTGCAAGTGCCCGTGGGCGTTGCGATGGCATTGGTCGGCGTCGTCGGCACCGGCATTTTGATCGGGTTCGAACCCGCACTGGCGTTACTCGCCATAGAGCCCTCGGCTGCCCTGGCGTCGGAGAGTCTGGCGATCATTGCCATGTTCCTGTTAATGGGCAACCTTGCCCACGCGGGGGGCTTGTCGGCGGAGCTGTATCGACTGGCCGATGATGCGTTCGGGCATCTCAAGGGCGGCTTGATCTACGCCACGATCGGCGCCTGCGCCGGATTCGGCGCGATATCGGGATCCTCGGTCGCCACCACCGCCACCATGGCCCGGGTCGCGCTCCCTGAAATGCTGGACCGCGGCTACGCACGTTCCATCGCAGCGGGCGCCATCGCCGCCGGCGGCACCCTGGGCATGATCATTCCACCTTCGCTGGTGTTGATCCTCTACGGCGTGCTAACGGAGAACTCGATCATCGCGCTGTTTCTTGCTGCCATCGTGCCGGGCTGTCTGGCGGTGGTTTTTTACTTTCTCTCGGTCGGCGTCACGGTGCGGCTCGCACCGACCCTCGTCCGGACCGGCCCGAGAAAATCGCTGGCGACACAACTGACCACGCTCAAGCAAAGCTGGGGTGTTCTGGCGCTGATCATTGCGGTCACCGGTGGTATTTACGGCGGTGTCTTTACCGTGCCTGAAGCGGCGTCGGTGGGTGCCAGCCTGGCGCTGTTGCTGGGCATTGTCCGAAAAAGGCTCACCCGGGTCAGCTTCTTCGAGAGCCTGTCAGAGACCGCTTCCAGCACCGGCATGA
>JAHEJH010000129.1 GCA_024638905.1 Luminiphilus sp. | reverse complement strand
TGGCAACAGAATCGCCGGGTAGAGCTCAAATAACTGAGGACTTCACTTTGACAGTGTTACCCATCAAGCCGGCGTCATTCGCCGGCTTTTTGTTACTAGGCGCCGTATCAAACGTTGCGCCCGTCGGTGCTCAGGACTACGTGGATGTGGAGGCGGAGCGTCGTGCCGCAGCAACACAGGCACCTTTAACCCAGGCACCTTTAACGCAGGCACCTTTAACGCAGGCACCTTTAGAGGAGGCGTCAGAGGTAGCGCCTGCAACGTCTTATACCGGTATTCAGCCGTACTCTGGTTCCACCACGGTGGCGCAACCGCCTGTGGAAACCACAACGGCGCCGATTACCGGTACCGATTCAGGTAGCCTGATGTTGCGTGTACAGCAGCTCGAAGCCGATGTGCGGCGGCTGAATGGTTTACTTGAGGAAGCCACCCAGGCACTGCGGCTGTTAGAAGCACAGAGCCTTGAGCGATACGTCGATCTGGATCGTCGTCTGGCATCGGGGGGCGCTGCGGAGATCGATGAAGGGGCGGAGTCGACGGTTGTCGCGCCAAGCCCCGCGCCGTCAGAGAACCCCGTCGTGGGGCGCACTGTTGATGCGCAAGAAGGGGAGGAGGCCGCTTATCGGGCAGCCTACGAACTCGTGCGTGAGCGAGAGTTTGATGAGGCTGTCGAGGCTTTCACCGCGTTTCTCGCCGATTTTCCATTTGGCCGATATGCGCCCAATGCCCATTACTGGTTGGGCGAGCTGTACCTAGTGCTGGACCCACCTGACCCCGAATTGGCACGGCAGAACTTCAAGTTGCTGCTTGACCAGTATCCGGCTGATCCCAAGGTGCCCGACGCCCTTTATAAACTGGGTAGGGTACAGTTCATCAAGGGTAACCGTCAGCGCTCGAAGGAGTATCTGGACGAGGTGATTCGGGAGTATCCGTCCCACGCGGCTGCACAGTTAGCGCGGCAGTTTTTATTAGAGAACTTCTGATGCCAATTGCTGAGGCTGCGCGGTGACCGCGGACCAACCGCTGGACACTGGCGAGGTTGTTCGGCGGACGGGGCTCCGCCGGTTGCTCTTTACGCTGGTGAATTCGGGAAAAGGGCTGCGCTTTTTACTGCGGAAAGAAGAAGCCTTTCAGCTCGAAGCGTTATTGGCGTGCGTGTTGATACCCGTGGCCATTTTACTCCCTGTTTCGCCGGTTGAGCGTGTTTTACTGATCGGTGCTGTCTTCACCGTATTGATTGTTGAAGTGCTGAACACGTCAATTGAGCTCCTGACGGATCGGGTCAGTCTTGATCGTCACGAACTGTCCGGTCTGGCAAAAGATCTAGGGTCACTGCCGGTGACGTTGTCATTGCTGCTGTGGGCCACAGTTTGGGGCGTTATCGTTCCCAAGTATTGGCCTTTTGGCATTTAGTGGGGCTTGAATTTTCACCCGTTAGCGTTAGCATACGCGCCTTCCCTTATCGGGCCGTTAGCTCAGTCGGTAGAGCAGTTGGCTTTTAACCAATTGGTCGCTGGTTCGAACCCAGCACGGCCCACCATTTATCAAACCACCTTCGGGTGGTTTTTTTAGTTTGGCATGACGGCGTCAGCCGTAAGTTTTTTCATGGAGTCGCTAGTGTCCTCAACATTCCACCCTCCACAGCGCATATTGATGGGGCCCGGTCCGTCCGACGTCTCTCCACGGGTTTTGTCGGCATCGGCCCGCCCGACCATCGGCCATCTGGATCCTGCCTTTGTGGGGCTAATGGATGACGTCAAACGGTTGCTGCAGTTTGCCTTTCAAACCCGAAATGAGTTGACCATTCCTCTGTCTGCACCCGGTTCCGCGGGAATGGAGGCAGCGTTTGTGAATCTGCTGGAGCCGGGCGACACGGCCATCGTGTGTCAGAACGGTGTTTTCGGCGGCCGTATGAAGGAGAACGTCGAGCGATGTGGCGCCACGGCGGTGATGGTGCAAGACCGCTGGGGCGACCCGGTAAACCCCGAAAAAGTGTCTGCGGCGATTCAGGCCAACCCCCACGCCAAAGTGCTGGCGTTTGTTCATGCCGAGACCTCGACGGGTGTGCGTAGTGACGCGGAGCAGCTCTGCCAGCTGGCAAAGTCAGCAGGTATGTTGACGATTGTGGATGCCGTGACGTCATTGGCGGGAATAGATCTGCAAGTCGACGCCTGGGGTGCCGACGTCGTGTATTCCGGCACGCAGAAATGCCTCAGTAGCCTGCCTGGCATTGCGCCTATCACTTTTAGCCCTGATGCGGTCGCAGCGATCACTTCGCGCACGCACAAGGTGCAGAGCTGGTTTCTGGACATGAATTTGATCATGGGTTATTGGGGTGAGGGTGCGAAGCGCGCCTATCACCACACCGCGCCGGTCAATGCGATCTACGCACTCCACGAGTCTCTGCTGATGTTAGAAGAGGAGGGCCTTCAGGAGAGTTTTGCACGTCACAGCCGTAATCATGCTGCACTGGCTGCCGGACTCGCAGAGCTTGGCCTCGAATTGGCCGTTGCTGAGGCGTGGCGGCTACCGCAGCTCAATGCCGTGTCGATCCCTGACGGCAAGGACGATGCGGACATGCGGACGAGGTTGTTGACGGATTTTGACCTTGAGGTGGGTGCCGGCTTGGGCGAACTCGCGGGCAAGCAGTGGCGCATTGGGTTGATGGGTTCCAGCAGTCATGCTGTGAATATCAATCGTTGCTTGAGTGCGTTCGAGGCGGTGCTGGCATCCTAAATGGTGGGCGGTGTCGCTGTCCCTGTTGAACTGATGAAGACACTCAGGTTGCGTAGTCAGGCTCCTCGGCGTCCAAAATTGCTCTCAGCTCTGCAAAATGCCGCTCTGCCTGTCCTGGGTAGTCTTCCAACTCCATTGCCGTTTTTTCGGCAACCTCATCCGACAGCACGTTGAGTGGTTGTCCGGTCCACAGCGCTTTAATGTAAGTCTCTGCCGAGCGCTCGAAATAAAACAGTCGATTGAAAGCGTCCGCCACGTCTTCGCCAATGACCATGACGCCGTGATGACACATGATGAGCACCTTTTTATGCGGGTCTGACAATTGCTGACAGCAGCGCTCTGCTTCTTCTTCAAACGCTAGCCCGCCGTATTCGGTGTCGATGGCGTAGCGGTTAAAAAACATGGCGCAGTTTTGATCGATTGGCGGTAACCGTGGATCTTGCAGCGTGGACAGGATGGTCGCGTGAATTGAGTGCACATGGAGCGCGACGCGGGCATGCTGGCACTGACGGTGCAGGGCGCCATGCAGACCCCAGGCAGTGGGGTCCGGCGCATTGGGCCGGTTCATCGTTTCCGGATCGTTAGCATCAACCAGAATCAGGTCAGAGGCCTTGATTCGCGAAAAATGCGATTGATTGGGGTTCATCAGAAATTGGGTGCCGTCCTCGTTGACGGCCACCGAGAAGTGATTCGCTACCCCCTCGTGAAAATTGAGCCGTGCGGCCCAGCGAAAGGCGGCGGCAAGATCCGCTCGTTCTTGGCGGTGGCTTGCTGATGATACGGGCGTGGATGATGTGGAGCGAAGCTGTTGCATGTTGTGCGGTGTCCGAAACAGGATCCGCTAACGATACCACCGTACGCGGATAAGGTGACTGTTCTAAGGGCAAGCGTGGATGATCCCCGCAACGGGTTATTGACCGCATGCCCCTGCTCATGGCGATATGCAGCACTTGGGCCCGGTATACTCGAGCTGGGTTACATCCTTGGAGGCGCCGAGATGACACTGCAGACTTTTGCAGCGACGGATGACATTCAGGACATGGTGACTGCCCTCCAGCGGACCGGGGCGGTCGTTATTGATTCAGTGTTGCCCGAGGGCGTCTCTCGAGGACTATGTGCCGATTTGCGCCCGGAGTTCGACCGGGAGGGCCACCTGTATCAAAACACCTTTAATGGCCATCGGACGCTGCGTGTAGGCGGCGTGACCAAGTACTCCTCGCATTTTTCGACATTACTCTTGCACCCCACCGTATTGGCCATTGCCGATGCCATTCTTAAGCCACACTGTGAGGTGTATCAGGTTGGCAGCACCACTGCGATTGAAATCTTGCCAGGCGAAGAGGCACAGGTGCTCCACGCCGACGACACCTGTTATCCCAGTGATCTGTTGCCCTTTGAGGCGCAGATTTCGGCTTTATGGGCGCTTGATGACTTCACCATTGAAAATGGCGCAACACGGGTGGTGCCAAGAGAGATGGGCATCGAGAGTCCGGACGATGCACGAGAAGAGCATGTTGTACAGGCTGTCATGCCCAAGGGGTCGGTGGTGATCTATCTGGGATCGACCCTTCACGGCGGTGGAGCGAACCGCAGTGAGGCTCCGCGAAAAGCAGTGGTCAACACCTATTGTCTGGGATGGTTGCGGCAGGAAGAAAATCAGTACCTGACGCTGACCAGAGAGGAGGTTGCCGCTCAATCCGATGAAATGCGACGAATGTTGGGCTTTCAGGCCCACGGCCCTTATTTAGGCGTGTGGCCAGAGGATCCCGACGGGCTCTGGTATGAGACCTGAGAAGCTGTCACCTTATCGCTGGATCCAAGTCGTAGTGGCGAAACACGAGTTGCCGCTCATGCAGCTGAGCGGAGGTTTCGTGCCAGCAGCGGGTAAAGAAATGGGCCGGACAGAAGCGCCATGAGACCCGCGATCCCGTACCAACCGATCTCCAGTCCCAGCAAGTCGAAACGGTCCAGCCCCCAGAGACTCACACTGTGATCCGTGATGGTGATGCTCATCATGAAGGCAATCAGGCACAGGGGCGGAATAATCAGAATGGCCAGCGCATATGGCCCCCCCGGTATCCTGAAGGGCCGCACCAGGCTAGGCTCGCGCGCGCGTAGTCGCAGTGCCGCAATAAAAATCAGGGCGTAAGAGGCCACCATCAGCAGGACGTCGATGATGACCAGGCTTTGAAAAGGGCCGATGATCAGCACCGCGTTGACGCCAGCAATCAGCAAGAGCGCCACCACAGGTGTGCCAAACCGGCCGTTGATAGAGGCAAGGGGCGCCGGCAGCAAACCATCCGCCGCCAACTTTTGTAGCGGGCGCGCTCCCGAGGCCATGTAATCCAAGTAGAGGGCGAGATTGCCCAAGACCACCGACGCCAGCAGCGCGTGCCCCAGCGCCGTGCCCCCTAAAGTGCGGCCAATATCGACAAAAGACACGGTGCCTTCTCCGCCATCGACAGAGAACAGTTCCCAGTGTCCAAAGGCGGCCAGGCTGGCAATGGTGGGTAGTACGTACATCAGTGCGACAAAGGGGAGTGCCAGCATCAGGGCTTTGGGAATGATGCGCTGGGGCTCCTCGATTTCTCCTGCCAGCGTCGACATGGATTCATAACCTGAATAAAACCACATTCCGATACTGAGCCCGACGATGAGCGCCCCATCTGCGCCAAGCAGGTTAGTGGCGGGGGGTGTCATCGGCGTGAACGGGTTGAACTGCCAATTGGCGAGTCCGATGACGGCCAGCACCAAAATCGGTGAAATAATCAGAATTGCAAACAGGCTCGATCCGATCGCCACGACCTTGATTCCCAGCACATTGACGACGGTGCATACCGCGATGACCGCCCAGCAGATCGCGTAGTACATTCCATCGCTAAAGCCGATTTGGTTTTGCAGGTAGGTGGCGCTGAGAACGATATAGAGAGACGTGTCGACGAGGAGGGCGAGCGACCACCACCAGCCGGCTTGAAAGCCCCAAAATCGGCCTAATCCTCGCCGCGTCCAAACATAAAATCCACCGCTGTCGGGTATGGCAGAACCCAACTCGCTGGCGATGAGCGCCATGGGCATGGCCCAAATGATGGGTAATGCGAGCAGCAGCAGTAAGGTTAGCCCCGGTCCTGAGGAGGCGATCATCTCCTCGATACCAAACGAGCCGCCTGACACGAAGATATAGATCATGAAGAAGGCGCTGAACAGCGGTACGCGCGTGCGTTTGGTGGTGTTAACTATCGTCTCCTTCACGCCCTCAGCCACCGCTTGCCCCTCTAGATTTCATTATGGGAGGTTAATGCGCGTTGAGTGACTGCCTATGAGAACAGTGACAGCGAGTCGCGGAAGAGAACCATCCCCTACGGCCCTCAATGTACTACATGAGAAACCGTCAATCTTTCAGTGGAGGCTGGCTTCCAGGGAATGCAGGTACCAGTGCACAAATTGTTGTAGCGTGAACTCGAATTCCGGGTGATAGGGGCCGGGCTCGAAAAATCGGGAGTTCACGCCTGCGGCGTTGCGGGTGATGATGTATTCGTCTTCCAGCGTGGTGTGGTGCCAGAGCCAGGTCACTTTATCCAGGTCATAGTCCGTGCCTTCTTCGGCATCGTCCCGGACAAACCACACCAGTTCCATGTCGGTCTCGGTCAATGACCGAGGAATAAAGCGATACAGCACGCAGTGATCCGGATAGTTGAGCATGAAGGTCACGGGCCCCATCTGAAAGTCCCCCGCGCCACCGTCGTAATCTTTGAAGTTGCCCATGAGTGGTGCGACGGGTTGGCCATCCTGGCTGCCGGTGACATACCCCTCGAATAACCCGTAGCGCATGGTATGCGCGCAGGCGCCAAAGCTCGGCGCGTCAAGATAGATCTCGGTATGGGTTTTGGAAATGCCCGGTATGCCCGTGATCTGGTCGGCGTTCTCCAGCATCTTGGCGACAACGGGCGCTGATTTTTCGTCGAGATCCTTCAAGGTGTGCATTTTGGCGTAGGCGCGGTGTGAGGTGGCGCAGTGATAGCACTCGAGATAATTCTCGATCGCCAGCTTCCAGTTTGCCTCGACCCGATAGGTCTTTCGGTGCGCGACCTTGGCATGCTCAAGATCATAGGCGCCAAGCGGTTCGCGAATATTCTCAAGCGACGCCACCAGATCGCCGGCGTCCAGATCGCAGTTAATAAACACTAGCCCCATATAGGTCACGCACTTCACGGGCTTCAGGCCGTGTGCAGCGGCGTCAAAGTCAGGCATGACGTGGGTCTCGCGGGCGGCCTTGAGTGAGCCATCCACGTTATAGACCCACCCGTGGTAGGGGCAGACGTAGGTTTTTCGGTTACCGCTCAGCTCTTCACAAACCCGCGCGCCGCGGTGGCGACAGATATTGTGCATGGCCCGGATATCGCCGGTATCGGTGCGCGCGACGATGATCGAGTCCTCACCGATTTCGACGAGCTGGTAGTCACCGGCTGTGGGGATTTCGCTCGCATGAAGTGCATAAATCCAGCTTTTGAAAATCAGGTGCTCGAGTTCTTGCTCGTGCACCAGATGTGATCGATAGAAGTAGGTGTCCACGGCGTGATGCGGGCGCAGTTTCTCTGCGTCCAGCTTGTCGCGCATGCGCTGAAAGGAATCATCTACGGAAGTCGCGATGGCGTTCATGGCGTCTCTCAGAGAAATGGATCGATCAATGGGGTGGTGCGGGCGTCTGCCAGCGCTTGGGTGACTTGAAAATCGGTGCGTCAATCACCTTGCAGGGCGCCAGTAAACGGGTCCAGTGCAGCTCACGCTGATAGTAGATTTCCGCAACCAGTTCATCTCCTACGGCGCCGTGGGGCATCTCGATCTGTGCATAGGCAACATTCGCCTTTGCCGTTGGGCACCAGGCAGCGGACGTCACGGTGCCCACCTGCTTGTCGCCTTTGAGAATGAAGGAATGCTCCGCAGGTTTGTTGCCCTCTACATCCAGCATGGCGAAGCGATATCGAGAGCCCTTTTCCTGCTCTTTGAGCAGCGCCGAGCGGCCGTTGAAGAGGGGCTTTTTAAAGTCCACCAGCCATCCCAGCCCCAGCTCAAAGGGGCTGCGGGTGCGTCCGACACGCACGACTTCTTCGGCGGGCATGAAATCAACATTGGCCTGCAAGAAGCCCGCCTCAATCCGCGCAAGCTCCAGCGCATGCGAGCCAATGGGTTTGATCAGGTAGTCGCGCCCGAGCTCAAACAGTTGGTCCCATAGTGCCTCTGCTGACTCAGGTGGAACCCAAACCTCGTATCCGAGATCACCAGTAAAGCCGGTGCGGCTCACCATGAGTGGTCGTCCCTCGAAGCTGTAGTGTGCGATCCCAAAGGGTTTAAGCTGATTGAGATCAGTGCAACCCAGCAGGGTCAAAACGGTGCAGGAGGTCGGCCCCTGCACTGCAAGGCCTGCGACGGCTTCGGATTCGTTTTCAATCGTGACGTCAAAACCCAGAGTGTTCCAGGCGAGCCAATCATCTGCGCGTTGATAGGAGCAGATACGGTAGTCCTGCTCGCCCAGGCGGAAGATCGTACCGTCATCCATGACCTGACCATTGTCGTCGCACCAGATCGCATAGCCCACCCGGTCGACGCCAATTTTGCCGACGTCCCGGGTAATCAAACGATCCAGATAGCGCTGGGCGTCGGGTCCAGTAACCCGGTACTTGTTCATGGGTGACAGGTCAAAGACCCCGGTTGTGCTGCGGACAGCGAAGTACTCAAGCTCGATATCGAAGTATGCGTTCGGGGTGGTGTACCCCATCCAGTTCCCCCAGTCGTTCAGATCGCACATGGCTTCGACCCGAGAGTGGAAGGGCGTGGTGAGTAGCATGGTGTCTCGGCTGACGTCGCTCATCACAGTGCTCCTCGCTTGAGAATTTCTTTGGCGGCATTGCGCCCCGGCAGTCCCTGGAGCCCGCCACCGGGATGCGCGCCTGCACCGCAGAGATAGAGGCCTTCCACCGCTGTCGCATACTGCGTTGAGCCGGGGAAGGGTCGCATCATCAATGCTTGGTCGATGGAGAGCTCCCCGTGGTGCCAGCTGCCGCCGGTCATACCATGAGAGGCCTCAAAATCGGAGGGCACAACCAGTTCGCTGGTGGTAACCAGTGCGCCGATGCCCGGGGCATACCCCTCCAGTTCACTGATCAGCTGATTGATAAGCTGGGGTTTGCCAGCTTCCCATCCAATATCTGGCGCATAGGGCACGTAGTGCACGATCGCGGTCAAGCTATGTTGGCCTTGAGGCGCTAGACCCGGGTCTTCAATGGTTGGGATGCTGATGTCAAAGATGTGTAGGTCACTGAGCTCCCGGTATTTCATTGGGTTCAGTGCCGTCTCCATACCGTCCATCGGCGGCGTAATGACCAGTCGCTCTGTCAGCTGTGTCTCGCTGAGTCCTGTGAAGCTGGGTAGCCCGCTTAATGCGAGGTGCAGCTTTGCGGTGCCGCTTCGTGATCGATAACACTCCACTCGCTTTGCCATGCCGGCTTCCATCTGGTGGTAGCCCAGCAATCGACGGAAAGTGGTGGAGGGGTCAGCGCTGGAGATGACCAGTTTCGCCGAGATCTGCTCGCCCGAGTCCAGCGTGACGCCGGTGATGCGATCATCTGTCTTCGCGATAGTGGTCACCGACGAACCCAGCTGGATCTTGGCGCCACATTTCTCGGCCGCGGTGGCCAGAGACTGCCCAAAGGCACCCATGCCGCCCAGCACCTGCGTGGTGCCGGTTTGACCCAAATGCTCACCGGTCGCCCGATGTAAGTAGCTGTAGACGGTGTTGGGCGAGCGTGGCCCCATGTTGGTGCCGGTAACGGCGTCCAGGGCAATGGTGCTTTTCAGCGCGGCGTGAGAGAAGTGCTCGTTCATGACGTCATAGATATTGATCATGACGATACGCATCAAATCCCGCAGGTGCTCGCGGCTCAGCAGCTTCAGGCTCAAGCCCAGTTTCATGAGAGTGAGGCGGTCCGTCCAGTTCTGCTCCACCAGCTTGGGGGGACGGCTGCGATAGAGCGTCGTCATCAGCTTGGCGAAACTGCGCACCATCTTTTTGAAGTCGCGGTAGGCCGCCTGGTCTGCGGAGTCGACGCCGGCGCCGCTGATGGTGTCGCCGTCGATAACAAGATGGTCGCCATCGGATTGCAGTGAAATCGTGGCTTTCGGCTTACCCAGCTTCAGGCCGGCGGCCTTCAGATCGAGATCCTTGACGATACTCTGATCAAACTGTGACAACCATTGCGCACAGTCTGAAACATGGTGCCCCGGAGCAAATTCCCGCGTACTTGCGCAACCGCCGGGTTCACCGCGTGCATCGAGCACCAGTACGCTTTTACCTGCTTTAGCGAGGTAGCTGGCACAGATCAGTCCGTTGTGGCCCGCGCCAATAATGATCGCATCGTAATCAGTCATCTGCGTAACCTCCCGGCACGGTATTGGGTTTCTTCAGATCGGCCAGAATTTCGCGAGCAGCGTTGGCGCCCGGGGCTGCCATCACGCCGCCACCGGGGTGGGTGCCGGAGCTACACATATACATGCCTTTAATCGGCGACCGGTATTGGGCGTAGCCCGGAAACGGTCTATTAAAGAGCAATTGGTCAAAGGTCAGCTCGCCCATGAAAATATTGCCTTCGGTCAGTCCCACCTCGGCCTCGATTTCACGCGGTGTGCGGGTTTCACAGTGCAGAATGAGATCGCGGAAGTTGGGGCTGTAGTTGGAAATCTGGTCAATGACCGATTTCTCGAAGCCGTCTTTGTCCTCGTCGGTCCACTCGCGGCCTTCAACTTTTGGCGGCGCGTACTGAACGAACACGGACATCATGTGCTTGCCGGGTGGCGCCATCGTCGGGTCCGTCAGCGATGGGATCATCATGTCGAGGTAGGGGTCCTTCGACCAGGTGCCCGCCTTCCAGTCGTCATAGGCGCGCTCCTGTCGCTCCAGCGAGTCACTGAAGTGAAGATCCCCCGCCATCAGTCGATTGCGGGGATCGAGGCCGTTGAAAACGGGCAGGCCATCTAGCGCGATGTTGAGCTTCCCGGATGAACCACGAATCTTGAAGTTGCGCGCTTTTTTGAGCACGTCCTTGGGCAGATCTGAGGGATTCGTGATGTCCAGGAAAGTCCGCTTCGGATCGAGGTTGGAGACCACGATGGGCGCTTTGTATTCGGTGCCATCCTTCAGCGCGACGCCCGCCGCCCGCCCGTTTTTAACGATGATTTCATCCACGTTGGCGTCACAGATGATCTCACCGCCATAGGACTGGAATGCTTTAGACAGGGCATCGGCGATGGCGCCCATGCCACCTCGGGCAAAGCCCCAGGCGCCCACATTGCCGTCCACATCACCCATGTAGTGGTGGAGGAGGACGTAGGCTGTGCCGGGGGAATAGACCCCCAGTGCGGTACCGATGATGCCGCTACCCGCCATGTGCGCCTTGATGACATCGGTTTCGAAGTATTCGTTGAGATAGTCCCCGACGCTGGCCGTCCAGAATTTGATGGTATCGAGCAGCTTTTCTTCACCTAGATCCATAAAGGAGCGGGCGAACTCCAGCAGATCACGCAGGTCTTTGGGCTTCATTGAGGTCGGATCTGGCGGGGTACGCATGAGATAAGGGCGAATCAGCTTGGTTTGCAGGCTGGTATCCGCTGCATAGCGGTCGTAGGCATTAGCATCGCGCTTGGAATGGCGCGCCATCTCGCGGTAGTGGCGGTCGTGGTCGCTGTAATTGCCAAAGTGGTCACCGTTGCGCATAAAGGTGGCGCCGCCGCCAAAGGAGACTACCTGCAAGCCATGCCGGGGTAGCTCAAGATCGCGCGTGATTTCTGGGCGCAACAGGCTCGATACGTAGGAGCAGTTGGAGTACCACCAGCCTTTATGCAATTCCCGACTGACTGTCGCGCCACCGATGTACGGATTGCGCTCCAGGACGGCCACTTTCAGCCCCGCTTTGGCGAGATAGGCCCCGTTGGTGAGGCCATTGTGACCTGCACCAATCACAATGGCGTCGTATTGGTTCACTGCACTCTCCGGTGAGTCAATTTGATTCGAAATAGTGCCACGCCCGGCTGTGAGCGTCTACCCAGAATGAATGAATATTCATTCTTGATTGAGACTTCTGGTCGAAGTCCTTAGACTCAGATCAAGGAATATCCTGGGAACCCACATGACCGATGCATCAGGCGCAGTGACCGAGGCTTTGCCGGAGGCCGGCAGCAAACGCCGCCAGATCCGGCCGAAAGCCGAGCGGCGGCAACAGCTGATTGACGCGACCATTCGGTGCATCGCTCAACATGGGCTGTCCGCTGTCACCATGCAAATGGTGACCCGGGAGGCGGGTCTGAGTGTGGGCATTGCCAATTTGCACTTCGAGAGCAAGGACAATTTGCTCAAGGAGACCCTCCGTTTCGTTGCCGAGGAATATCACGGTGGGCAGATTGAGATCATGGAAGGAGGCGACATCCCCGATCTGGGCGAACGGCTCGACGCTCTGCTGGATTTTCAATTGGGCCGTGGCGTCACCCAGCGGCAGAAGATGTCCGTGTGGTTTGCCTACTATGGGGAGGCGGGCGCAAGACCCGTCTACCAGAAGATTGTATCAACGGTAG
>JAHEJH010000267.1 GCA_024638905.1 Luminiphilus sp. | reverse complement strand
CCCCACGCTTCCCCGTCCGGGTCAGCGTGAGGGGTGCGACGCTCAGGCGAAGTTTTCTCCCGCCGCGATTTTCTCGCCAACGATAGCCGGTGCATCGAAGCGATCACCGTATTGGCTAGCAAGCTCAGCACAACGTGTGCTGAAACGCTCGAGCCCATAGGTGTTCACGAACTGAATCAGGCCGCCAGTCCAAGCCGGCGCGCCAATGCCCATGATGGAGCCAATGTTGCCGTCTGCAACGGTGCGCAACACGTTGGTTTCCAGACACTTCAGTGCCTCAATCACCTGACGGAACAGGAGCCGATCCTTGATGTCATCCTCAGCCACCGACGCATCGGCGTTGTAGTACAGGTCCATCAGCCCCGGCCAAATGGCCTTACTGCCGTCTTCGGTATACTCATAGAAGCCACCACCGTGATGACGGCCACCACGACCGTGCTCTCCGACCATGGTGTCAATCACGTCACGGGTAATCGTGCCATCACCCCAGTTGTCGAGCACACCCATATCCTTCCAGGTCACCCACGCCTTACGGGACAGCTCCAGACTAACCTCGTCATAGACGTTGAGGGGGCCAACGGGCATCCCGATGGCCTTGCCCAGATTGTCGATCTGATTAGGGTGAACACCCTCAGTCAGTAGTCGAACGCCTTCATCCAGATAGGTGCCAAAGGTGCGCGACGTGAAGAAGCCCAACGAGTCGTTCACGACGATCGGCGTCTTGCGAATTTGCTTGGTGTAATCAAAGGCTTTCGCGAGCGCCAGGTCACTGGTGTTCTCGCCCATGATGATCTCGACCAGCGGCATCTTGTCGACCGGCGAGAAGAAGTGGATGCCAATAAAATTCTCGGCGTTGGCGCTGACCTCGGCCAACTGGGTAATCGGCAGCGTAGAGGTGTTGGAACCCCAGACGCCCCCCTCGGCGAGGCAGGGCTCAAGCTCTTTGGTGATCTCGTGCTTCAGCGCCATATTCTCAAACACCGCCTCGATGATCAGGTCACAGCCGTTGAGGTCACTGTTCTCAGCGGTAGGAATGATCAGGTCCAGCACTTGCTGAGCCTTGTCTTCGGTCATGCGGCCGCGCTCAACGCGCTTCTTTAACAAACCCTCGGTGTAGGCTTTGCCTTTCTCTGCCGCATCCTGAGAGATGTCCTTGAGGACCACTTCAATGCCCGCCATGGCAGAGACGTAGGCAATACCCTGCCCCATCATGCCGGCGCCCAATACGCCCACCTTCTGGGTGGTTTGGGGCTCGATATCTTTCGGGCGCGAGGCACCGCCGTTAATCTGATTCAGATTGAAGAAAAACGTGTTGATCATGTTTTTCGCCACCGGCGTGAGCGCCAGTTCGGTCAAGCCGCGGCTCTCAATCCGCATAGCGGTATCAAAATCCACGCGCATGGCAGACACCGCCACATCCAAAATCTTGACTGGAGCCGGCAACAGGCCGCGCGTCTTTTGCGCAATCATGGCCGAAGCCACCGGCAGCATTTGTGCCACCGCAGGGTGGTTCGCATTGCCGCCTGGGATCTTGTACCCCTTGGTGTCCCAAGGCTGCGTGCAGGCCGCTTCGTTATCCTGATTCTCGGCGATCCAGGCCTTGGCTCGCGGAATCAAATCATCGAGGCTATCCACGGTCTCGTTAATCAGCCCCGCTTCTTTGGCCTTGGCCGGCGCCACGCGCTTGCCCTCGATCAGGTATTCGTTCGAGGCCATCAGCCCCATCAAATAAATGGCTTTGACTACGCCGCCGCCACCGGGCAGTAAGCCCAAAGTGACCTCTGGGAAACCCAACTGAACCGCCTTGTTGTCCCAGGCGACACGGTAGTGGCACGCCAACGCGAGCTCCAAGCCGCCGCCTAACGCCGCACCATTGATAGCGGCTACCGTCGGCTTGCCCAGCTTCTCGAGCCGGCGGAACTCGGCCTTGATGGCCTGCGCTTCGTTGAAGAAGGTCTCCGCATTCTCTTCAGTGACCTGACACAGTGAATTCAAATCACCACCCGCGAAAAACGTTTTCTTAGCCGATGCCAATACCACGCCGGTCAGATCGGTCTCTGCCTCGAGCTTCTCAACCGTGTCACGAAGCGCGGGCAGGAAAGCCTCCGACATTGAGTTGACGGGACCTTCCATGTCCATGGTCACGGTAACGACGCCGGTGGCATCCTTTTCGTAATTAAATCCGCTCATACTGCTTCACTATCCTCTGTCAGCGCGACTCAGGCGCGCTCAATGATCGTTGAGATACCCATGCCACCGCCGACGCACAGCGACAGCATGGCGCGCTTGGCATCACGCCGCTCGAGTTCGTCTAGCACGGTACTGACCAAGCAGCCCCCGGTAGCGCCCAGCGGGTGGCCCATGGCGATCGCACCGCCATTGACATTGGTCACCTCGGGATCGAGGTCCAGATCCTGCATGTAACGCAGCACTACCGACGCAAATGCCTCATTGATTTCCCACAGATCGATATCAGCGGGCGTCAGTCCAGCCTTGGCCAAGCAT
>JAHEJH010000266.1 GCA_024638905.1 Luminiphilus sp. | reverse complement strand
TATTTGGAACCCTCTCGCCCTGAGCCCGACGCCTTCACGCCACCGAAGGGCGCCATCTCGTTGGAAATGATGCCCTCGTTAACGCCAACCATGCCGTAGTCCAAGGCCTCGGACACCCGCCAAACCCGACCGATATCGCGGGTGTAAAAATACGAAGCGAGACCAAATTCCGTGTCGTTGGCCAAGGCGATTGCTTCTGCCTCATCCGCAAACGACATCACCGGAGCTACAGGCCCGAAGATTTCATTTCGGAAAACCGCCATGTCCGAGGTAATCCCGGTCAGCACGGTGGGTTGATAATAACAGGGCCCCAAATCGGAGCGCATGCCGCCCAGCGCAACCTGCGCCCCTGCCTCAGTCGACAAACGCACCAATCGATCCACATCCTCCACCGCCTTCTCGTTGACGAGCGGGCCTTGCTGCACATCATCATCGAGTCCATTGCCCATTTTAAGATCAGCGGTGGCGGCAACCAGCTTTTCAACAAAGACGTCATGAATGGTGTTCTGCACCAAAATTCGGTTGGTGCAGACGCAGGTTTGGCCGCTGTTGCGGTACTTTGAGATCAGCGCCCCTTGCACTGCCGAATCAATATCGGCGTCATCAAAGACAATGAATGGCGCGTTGCCGCCCAACTCCATGGAGGTCCGCTTCAGCGTCGCGGCACAGGCCTGCTCCAATCGTCGTCCTACCTCTGTCGAGCCGGTGAAGGTGAGCTTCCGCACCAAGGGACTGTCTGTGAGCGCCGGTCCTATCTCAGAGGATGCACCGACTACAACATTCAGAACGCCCGCTGGCACCCCTGCTCGTTCAGCCAGCTCTGCCACGGCCAAAGCTGACAACGGGGTCTCGGATGCCGGCTTGATCACAATGCTGCATCCTGCGGCGAGGGCCGGCGCGGCCTTTCGCGCAATCATGGCATTGGGGAAATTCCACGGCGTGATTGCGGCGACAACGCCAACCGGCTGCTTGATACACACGACCCGCTTGTCGCTCGAGGGCGCCGGGATCACATCACCGTCGATGCGCTTGGCTTGCTCGCCGAACCACTCCATGAAGGCCGCACCGTAAGCGACCTCGCCCCGGCTCTCCGCCAGCGCCTTCCCCTGCTCGGTCGTCATAATGATAGCGAGGTCTTCCTGATGCGCCATCATGAGATCGAACCAGCGTCGCAGGACCTGCGCCCGCGCCTTAGCTGGCACCTCTCGCCATGACTGCATGGCATCGTGGGCCGCCGCGATAGCGGCCTCCGTCTGCTCTCGTCCCGCAGTGGCTATCTCAGCAATCGATTCACCGGTGGCTGGATTAGTCACCTTCAGAGATCCGGTACCGCCTTCCTGCCATGCCCCGCCGATATATGAAGCGTTACGCAACAAACTCATGTCATGTAATTTCATTGTTATACCCTGTCACTAAGAGCCTTGGTTACCCAGCGAGTGTCCCGCAGAGCCATTCGTTGACTGAACGACTTATCGAACTCGCCCCGAGGCGCCACGCATAGTGTGGAGTGATCCGTTATCCAGCGCTACACCCATTTAGAGGGATCACCCGGGAAACCAGAACAAGAAGCCCAACACCAGCGCGGCCAGTACGGCCGTCTCGATACAGAGCAAAATAATGGGCCTGAAGCCGATCGAGAGCACTTCTTTCAGAGACGTGCTAACGCCCAACGCCGTAATTGCCAATAACAGAAGCACCGAGGCCGTTGTGGATAACAGTTCGAGCGCTAGCGGTGGTATCACGCCAACTGTGTTGGCGCCAAAAAATGCGAGAAAGCCCAGCAGGAATAGCGGGACTCTGGGCAATCGACTTTCCGAATCTTGCCGTGACGATGAACCAGCCAATACAAATGCGATCGCGGCAACCACCGGTATCAACATGGCGACCCGAAACAGCTTGACCATCACTGCAAGATCGCCGGCGTCGGTTGACACGCTGTAGCCCGCGCCCACTACCTGAGCGACGTCGTGAATCGTGGCACCTATAAAGAAACCCATTGCCTCATCGTCCATGCCCAGGATGTCACCCAGGAGTGGGTAGAAGATCATGGCAACCGTACTCAGGCTGGCCACACCGATCACCGTGAAGAGCGTTGCGCGACGCCGATCTTCGCTCTCCGGCAACACACTGGAGATGGCCATCGCGGCGGAAGCGCCACAAATTGCCACCGACCCACCTGTGAGTACGCCCAGCTTGCGACCCACCCCCATCAGCTGTGCGCACAGCACGCCACTCAAGATAGTTACCCCGACAGCAAACACTAAAAAGGCAATCGGCTCCCAACCCAGCTGGGCAAGATCAGAAAAAGCCAGACGCGCGCCGAGTAGCGCCACACCCATCCGCAACGCGGGACCCGCCATCAGCTCTGTACCGGCAGTCACTTTGTTCATGGCGCTGGCAAAATGAAAAGCCATACCCAACAGCAACCCCATCAGCATGGCGGGCGCGCCGTACCTGGCCGAGAGCGTACTGGCGACAGCGGCTAGGGCGCCGGTCAATAACATAC
>JAHEJH010000261.1 GCA_024638905.1 Luminiphilus sp. | reverse complement strand
CGGTCATCACCACCATCAACTATATCGACCGATCGGTATTTGGCGTGGTGGCACCCGTGGTGCGAGGCGAGTTTGGCATCGGTGATGCCGATTACGGACTGATCACCAGTGGCTTTTTGTTGGCCTATGCATTGGCCAGCTGATTTCGGGCCCGCTGATCGATCGTTTGGGCACCAAACGCGCCTTCAGTCTTGCAGCCGTATTCTGGAGCGTGGCGACCATCCTTCATGCCTTGGGTCGCGGACTCTGGAGCTTTTTCACGCTGAGGGTGATTCTGGGTATCGCCGAGGCGGCAAACTTTCCTGCTGCCAGTAAAGCAGTTGCCCAGTGGTTTCCCGCCAATGAGCGTTCGACCGCTGTGGCCATCTTTATGCTGGGGGCGGGCCTTGGCGCGATCATCACACCGCCGCTTACGGTCTGGACAATGCAGTCTTTGGGTTGGCAGTGGGCCTTCATCATTCCGGGCTCGCTGGGTCTGGCGTGGGTCATACTGTGGCAGCGCTGGTATCACCCGCCGGAGACACACCCGGCCATAGCGCCCGCTGAGCAAGCCTTCATACTCGAGAACAGGTCCGGTCAGCAGAGCGAGGCCGGGTGGCGCGCATTGCTCTCGCATCGGGAGTTCTGGGGCATTCTCATCGCCCGCGTGGTCAGCGACTTCCCCTTTTACTTTTTTTTGTTCTGGCTTCCCCAGTACCTCATCGACGTCAGAGGCTTTGACCTGAGGGCGATCGCTTTATTCGCTTGGTTGCCCTGGGTTGCCGCTGATCTCGGCGCGCTTGTGGGTGGCATGATGAGCTCCGCCTTGGTGACGCGAGGACACTCCATTGATCGCGCGCGCAAAACTGTGATTTGGCTGGGTGCCGTCCTGGTCGCCGTTGCAGTCGTGCCCGCTTACTACACTCAATCCAGCATGCTGGCGCTGGCCCTGATTTGTTTTGGCTTGTTCGCCATTCAAATCAAGGGTGCCGTGTTCTTTACATTGCCCACTGATCTCTTTCCCGCTGACCGCGTGGCGACGGTGTGGGGCGTGTTCGGTGCAGTCGGGAGTCTGGGTGGGAGTCTGCTCGGATTGCTGGCAGGTTTCATGATTCAGGAAGCGGGATACGAGAGTGTCTTTTTGCTCATCGCCAGCCTGCACCTGATCTCTGCGGTGCTACTGCAGATCTTCGTTCCGAAAATCGCGTTGGTCACTGACTAAACCCGTGCGCTGTAGATTAACGCGCCCCGGCGCGCTGCTCGCAGATGTTTAGCTAAGGAGCACTCTGATCAGAGAGCGCCAATCACCTCACCGAGCACCGCGAGATATTGCGCACCCACGGCGCCATCAATCACCCGGTGATCGCAGGACAAGGTGGCGTTGAGTACTGTCGCAATGCGCTGCTCGCCGTCTTCGACCACCACCTGCTGGGTTGCCTTGCCCAACGCCAGAATGGCGCCCATGGGCGGATTCACGATGGCTGTAAATTGGGTGATCCCGTACATGCCGAGGTTAGAAACGGTGAAAGAGCCGCCGGAAATGTCTTTCTTGGCCAGCTTACCCGTTTGCGCTTTGTCAGCGAGTTCGGCTGTGGCAGTAGCGATTTCAGCCGGAGACTTGCTGTCAGCGTTATAGACGGTGGCCGGGTAGAGGCCATCGTCGGTGGCGATCGCGACCGAGACATGTGCCGCTCTAAATTGGTGAATATCGTCGCCCACTAGGTTCACGTTGACGCGGGGTTCCTTCATGAGCGCCTGCGCCACACACCAGACAATAAGATCGTTGACCGAGACTCTGACATCGCCGGATTCGTTTAGCGCGGCGCGACGCGCGAGCAGACCGTCCAGTTCATACTCGGCCGTGAGGTAAAAGTGAGGGATGGTCTGTTTGGCTTCGGTCAACCGGCGCGCAATCGTTTTGCGGGTCGGAGTCAGCGGGATGACCTCGACGCCCTCAGGTGCACCGCTACTGCCTCCCGCTGCCGCCTTCACATCCTCGTCGGTAATGCGGCCGCGGCGACCGGTACCTGTAACGGTGCCCAAATCCACGCCCAACTCGTCCGCCAATCGACGCACGCTGGGAGATGAGCGGGTGTAAGCGTCACCTGTCTGCGCGGTTTGCTTTGTTGCCGCTTCACCCGCAGCAGGCTCGGCAGCTGTTTCTGCAGGAGCGCTGCTGTGCGCTGAGATGAAGGCATCGATGTCATTATCTGCGACACTGGCGTCAGCGATCACGCCGAGGAGGGCGCCCACAGGATGCGCGTCACCTGCAGGGACCAAAACACGACGGAGAATACCGTCGACCGGGGAGTCCCAGACGTTGACGATTTTGTCGGACTCCATTTCGAAGACTTCATCGCCTTTGGCAATGGCATCGCCCTCTGATTTGTTCCAGGTGGTGATGGTGCCCTCGACCATTTCGATACCCCATTTGGGCACCGCGATGGGATAGATATCGCTCACTAATCTGCTCCTGATATCACGCTGGTTACGCTAGCGTGGCTTTGATCGCCGCCGTGATTTTGTCCGCGTCTGGC
>JAHEJH010000254.1 GCA_024638905.1 Luminiphilus sp. | reverse complement strand
TGATGCGTGAGTAGAAGTGGCGCTCCTGCACCCCCCTCGCAGCCAACCTAACCCCACTCCCAGCCTGTGTAGCGCCTAAGCGAACCATAGCGGCCTCAGCAGGCAAACAGCCGCCTAACCGCATGCCAAAACACCATGTTTGCAGCGACGCGCAGGCGTGCGGGCGCGTGGCAAAAACAGCGGGTATGGTCAACCAAAGGGGGGACAAAAGGGGGGCGAAATTCATCAATAATAAATAATACGTTGATATTTAATATATTTGTGATGTATTGTGGTGCCTCCACACGGCAAAAATGAAATAATAATATGAAATTATATCAATAATTTGAATGATTTTTGCTTTTGAAAAACGGTCCCGAAAGCGGTCCAGATCTAAGCATTAGATCAGAGTGTCTATTTCCGGATTTCACCCTAAGTTAGGCGGCTGCCAGGTCCGCTTTCGGCCCAAAGCGGACACTCGATGCAACTGAATCGAACGGAAAGATAGAACCCTGTTCTCACAAATGCCGCACCCGGAACCTATGGCAGCAGTTGCTCCAAGAGCAGACGCTAGTGAGTTGGAAAGACGACGAGCAGCAAATTTCTTCAAACCTCGGCAATGGCCTGCGTGAGGCTCATTCGAAAAAGTGGGTTTTGACCATCTGGACGACAGCAGAGCATTGCGGGGTCACCTTCAGGTAACCTTGAAAAAAGCGATGCCACGCACCTGACTGGCTTTGCAAACTGCTTACGCCGGGCTGTGCCGTAGCGAAATTGGTGGCTCTCCATGATGTTTCCTGAACGCGCGTGAGAAGCCTTCGGAAGAGAAGAACCCATAGCGCCGCGCAACCACGTCCACCCTATGGCCCTTAATGATGTCCTGCCGGGCCAGGGTCAGCCTCCATCGGCGAAGATAGGCCGCGGGCGGTTCGCCGACGGCTGATAGAAACGACTCGGCGAAACGGCTTCGCGACATGCCAGCGAGTTGTGCCAGGTCCTCGGTGCGCCAAGCCTGTCCCGGCTTGTCATGCATGGCGACGATGGCCCGGCTGAGACGCTGATCGGAGAGACCGGCTAGAAGACCCGGTTGTGTGGATCCCGCCTCGATCTGCGCGCGCATCATCCGCACGATCAGGACCTCGCCAAGACGGTTCAGCACCGAGTCCACGCCGCACCGCTGCCCAGCGATCTCGGACTGCATCATGCGCACAAGACCGATGCCATCGGGATCGGCGGACAATTCGATATCAACCCTATCTGGGAGCGCCGTCAGGAAGGGATTGTGCAAACCACTCCAATCGACATGCGCCCAAAACAGCACCGGTCTTTCAGAAGGGGGAAAGCCCGTTCCCCGCGTCCGGAAGCAAGCCCTCTCGGGCGTGCCTGCTGGTGCTGTGTGAACGACAAGATTCGCATCCTCGGACACCGCTGACGAAACAGTAAGCTTCAATTTGTCGATCAGAGTGGTGAGGCGGTCATGTCGTTCCATTTGGGCGTTTTGGTCCGATTTTTGAGATTTTATAGATTATATGTCTGATATGATCCGAATGCAACTTTCACGTTAGAGAGACCTTCGATGCTTATTCCCCGTCAAAAAACCCCGCAATTACAGCTTCCGACACTCGATCACGGGGCGTTCGACCTCTCGGCCGAACAGTCCGAACGCGGTACAGTAATCTGCTTCTACCGTGGCCTGCATTGCCCCATTTGCGCCACCTATCTGACAGAGTTCCAAAAGCGCGTCGCCGATTTCGCCGAACGAGGCGTCAGCACTATCGCCGTCAGTTCGGACGGCAAGGAGCGCGCGCGCGCCATGGCCGACAAGATCGGTGCAGACACTTTGCGTTTCGCCTACGACCTGCCCCTGACCAAAGCACGCGAATGGGGACTGTATATCTCGGCGTCACGCGGCAAGACATCGATCGGGATCGAGGAACCAGCGCTGTTCTCCGAACCAGGCCTGTTTATGGTCACGCCGGAGCAATCGCTCTACTATGGCTCGGTCCAGACCATGCCCTTCGTTCGGCCACATTTCTCGGAACTTGTTGGGGCACTCGATTTCGCTATAAAGAACAACTACCCGGCGCGCGGAGAATACACAGGCACCGTCTGAACGTGCGAATGAAGCGGACCTTCGCGCTTGCCGATCCAATCGCTGAAAAGTCCGCTTCGTCCCCCCAACGCGGACCTCTATTGGGCCTGCGGTGAACGTCCGTTTCCCGCCGTGCCTGTAGAAGTGTGCATAGCTCAGCGATTGTCACTCCGGGGTATTTGATGCAGTTTGCTGCGATTGGCACCAATCTCTGCACTGACTTCAACTCTTACTTCTCCCGCAAAAAAATAAGTCGCCATATCCCCCCGCCCGACCGCTCGCTCTGAGCAGCCGGACGGGATTTGAGTGGATGAATGGGTGCTGTCAGACGAATGAGAACTCGCATCAGATTGCTGGTGCAGCCTGAACCTATGCGCTCAATAGTTGGCGCCACTCAGCAAGAGCAGCGGTTCGATTGAGCTTGAAATTGTCTCGTGAGTAGAAGTGGCGCTCCTGATTGAAAT
>JAHEJH010000104.1 GCA_024638905.1 Luminiphilus sp. | reverse complement strand
TTCATGTCGTCATTGACGATAGGACGACCCCAGATCATCGCGGGTGCCGGTACACCTTGGTAGCCATCGTCGATCAGGCCCTGTGCGTCAGCGCGCTGTTCCGAGCGACTGGTCGGGTCAGACTCGCCCCACTCAGCAGTCAGGTTCAGGAAGCCTGAGTCCCCGAGAGGCAAACCAATGTTGCCTGCGATGGTCACCTGCTCACCGTCACCTTCTTTGTACTCACCGTAGCGCACTTCAACTGAGCCACCCTCGCGGGCATCGTTCAGTACAAAGTTCATCACGCCCGCGATGGCGTCAGAACCGTACTGGGCAGATGCGCCGTCGCGCAGCACTTCGATTCGCTTCAGCGCCAGCGCAGGGATTGCCGCCGCGTCAGGGCCCTGTGAGCCATTTGAAATGCCGTTACCAAGCCAGGTAATGACCGAGGCGCGGTGGCGCCGCTTGCCGTTGACCAGCATCAAAGTGTGATCCGGTGCCAGGCCGCGCAGGTTGGCGGGGCGAACCAGCGTTGCTGCGTCGCTGATCGGCTGATCGTTCACGTTATACGAGGGAACGACATTTCGGAGCAGGTTGCTCATGTCGGTGTCACCCTGATTGCTCATAGTCTCACCGCCGATCACGTCGACCGGAGCGGGTGAGTCGAGGGCAGAACGTCCCTCGGTACGGGTACCGATAACGACGACTTCTTCTGTCAGGTTTTCGTCCTGAGCAAAGGTCGCTTGCGTCGGCACCACGAGTGCTGCCGCGACGGCAACAGCGAGTGTGCGGTAAGTAAATTTCATGTTTTTCTCCGTGGCTTCAATAACAACAAATACGCTCAGACATCACTAAGGGCGGTAACCCTAGAATGTCCTTAACCCTAATATTGAATTTTTTATTTGGTCAGGAGCCAGCGATAACTGAGCGACGAGGAGTATAGGCCAAGTGGGCCAACATGCAGTGCTGAAAATGGTAAATATTAGAGGCTGTTCCAGCCAAACGGTTGTGCTTGTTGAGCCCTCTGGGATAACGCTTGAGCCGGTTCACGGGGGGTTCCCGCAGGGTCCATGTGAGGCGGTGTGGTTAGGCTGCGAGTGGAGCGCGAGGAGCTAGTCTGATAGTCGTCCCGCGACCAAATCATCGACCACCGCGGGGTCCGCGAGAGTTGACGTATCGCCGAGGCTATTTAGCTCATTTTCGGCGATTTTACGTAGAATTCGCCGCATGATCTTGCCAGATCGCGTCTTAGGCAGCCCCGGCGCCCATTGAATTCGGTCCGGCTTGGCGATGGGTCCGATCTCGCGAACACACAGCGCCACCAATTCCTCACGCAGTGACTCGCTGTCCTCAATGCCGGTCATGGGCGTGACATAGGCGTAGATGCCCTGGCCTTTGATGTCGTGGGGGAAGCCCACCACCGCGGCTTCGGCGATGTCCTCGTGGAGCACCAGTGCGCTTTCTACCTCGGCAGTCCCCATGCGATGGCCCGATACATTGATTACGTCATCCACGCGACCCGTAATGCGCAGGTAGCCGTCCTCGTCTCGCAGCGCGCCGTCACCGGTAAAGTAATAGCCGGGATAGGTCGTAAAGTAGGTATCGATCATGCGCTGGTGATCGCCATAGACGGTGCGAATTTGGGCGGGCCAGGATCGCTTGATCACCAGATACCCGGATCCGGGACCTTGAATCTCACCGCCCTGCTCATCCAGCAGGGCGGGCTCCACCCCGAAAAAGGGAAAGCTGGCAAAGCCGGGCTTGAGCGCGTGCGCACCGGGTAACGGCGTGATCATCACTCCGCCGGTCTCTGTTTGCCACCAGGTATCGACAATAGGGCAGCGGCCGTCGCCAACGACACGGTGGTACCACTCCCAAGCCTCAGGGTTAATGGGTTCACCGACAGAGCCAATAATGCGCAGAGAGCTGCGATCATGCCGCGTGACCAGTTCGTCGCCCAGACCATGCAAAGCACGGATCGCAGTGGGCGCGGTGAAGAACAGATTCACTTCGTGTTTGGCAATCACCTGCCAGAAGCGGTCGCCCGCGGGATAAGTGGGGACGCCCTCAAACATCAGTGTTCGCGCACCGATGGCGAGTGGGCCATAGACGATATAGGAGTGGCCAGTGACCCAGCCGACGTCAGCGGTGCACCAATAGGTTTCACCCTGCCGATAGTCGAACACATACTTCATCGACATGGCGGCCTGCAGCAGGTAGCCGCCCGTGGTGTGCAGGACGCCTTTGGGTTTGCCCGTGGAGCCAGAGGTATAGAGGATAAACAGCGGGTCTTCGCTGTCCATCCACTCGGGCTCACAGTCGTCACTGACCGCGGCGGTGGCTTCGTGGTACCAGACGTCCCGACCCTCGATCCAGTCGGTCTCGCATCCGGTGCGTCTCACCACGATGACGCTATCAACGCAGTCGACCTGCGACAGCGCCGCGTCCACGTTGTGTTTGAGTGGCACGGTTTTGCCACCACGAACCCCCTCATCGGCGGTGATCACCATGCGGCACGCGGCATCGTTAATGCGATCTTTGAGCGCCTCAGGGGAGAAGCCACCGAAGACAACCGAGTGGATGGCGCCGATACGCGCGCAGGCGAGCATGGCGAACGCGGCTTCGGGAATCATGGGCATGTAGATACACACACGGTCACCCTTACCGACTCCCTGCGCTCTCAGAGCGTTCGCGAAGCGACAAACCTGAATCTTGAGCTCTTGGTAGGTAAACCACTGGGTGTCATCGGGGTTATCCCCCTCCCAGATAATCGCAGTGTCATTTGCACGCTCCGGCAAGTGCCGGTCAATGCAGTTCACGGAGACGTTCAGCTTGGCGTCGACAAACCAGCGGGCAGCACCTCTGGCGATATCGGTATCCAAGATCGCGGTCCAGGGTGAATGCCAGTCGAGAAGTTGCGCTTGCTCGGACCAAAATGTCTCGGGGTCATCCAGAGATTGGCGATACAGCGTTTGGTATCGTTCAGGCGTCACATGCGCCTCGCTAAATGCATCGGGAATGGGATAGACAGCAGTGTCGGTCATTGCTTGGTTTCCGGTTTATAGGGTCGATCGCGGGCGTCGCGAGACTCGGATGGTAAGTGCTGCCGTTTTTGACAACAAGCGCGCGATGGGTTCGACAACCATCTGTTCAAACCACAGGCTTGCCGGCGGGGACCGCCCGTCGCGAGTCGCCGGTTGTATTCTCGGCGCCGATGTTGACTCAATGCGGAGCAGAAGATGATGATGCGTGTGATCTGAACACCTCTGCTCGGAGACTGCATGATGGATACGAACGACGTTACCGCTCGCCAAGTTTATTGGCGTGAAAATCGGCGCTGGATGCTGATATTGGGCACGATTTGGTTCATCGTCAGTCTGGGCTGCGGCGTGCTGTGGGTTGAGCCCCTCAACCAGATTCAAGTCGGCGGCTACAAACTGGGCTTCTGGTTTGCGCAGCAGGGCGCCATCTATACCTTTATCGTATTGATCTTCGTCTACGCGCGCGTGATGGCGCGTCTTGAAAAGCGTCTCGGGTTCGAGGAGCCCGAGGCATGAGCCTGACTGAGACGACTTACCTGGTGGTGGGCGCATCCTTTGCGCTCTATGTGTTTATCGCCATCCGCTCACGTGCCGGGTCGACTCAGGAGTTTTACGTCGCCGGGAAGGGCATCCATCCCGTGGCAAACGGCATGGCGACGGCTGCTGACTGGATGTCGGCAGCATCGTTCATTTCCATGGCGGGCCTCATTGGCCTCTCGTACAACGGCTACGGTGGCTCGGTATTTCTGATGGGCTGGACCGGCGGCTATGTGATTCTGGCCATGCTGATCGCCCCATACCTAAGGAAATACGGCAAGTTCACCGTCCCTGAGTTCATTGGCGATCGCTACTACTCCAATACTGCCCGGATAGTGGCGGTGATTTGCCTGATCATTTGCTCGGTGACGTATGTGATCGGTCAGATGAAAGGTATCGGTGTGGCCTTCTCGCGTTTTCTCGAGACTGACTATGAGACCGGCCTGTTCTCGGGGATGGTCATCGTCTTTTTCTATGCTGTGCTTGGCGGGATGAAAGGGATTACCTACACCCAGATCGCCCAGTTCTGTGTGTTGATTTTCGCCTACACCGTGCCGGCGATTTTTATCAGCCTGCAGCTAACTGGTCAGCCGGTGCCACAAATCGGGCTGGGTTCTACCCTTGCCGATGGCACATATCTGCTGGAGAAACTCGATCGCACCCTGCTGGATCTGGGCTTTCAGGAATACACCACGTCGGTTCGCGGTAGCACCCTCAATATGGCCGCCTTCACCGCTTCGTTGATGATCGGCACCGCAGGATTGCCCCACGTCATTATTCGCTTTTTCACGGTGCCGACTGTGCGCGCCGCCCGCACTTCGGCCGGTTGGGCACTGGTGTTCATCGCGGTTCTTTACACTACGGCACCCGCTGTCGCTGCCATGGCGCGGCTTAACATACTGCAGACATTGGAGCCGCAGCCCGGCCAGCATCTTGCGGTTGAGGAGCGGCCGGCGTGGTTCAAAAACTGGGAGCAAACGGGTCTCTTGGGTATCGAGGATAAAAACGGCGACGGCCTGATTCAGTACTCTGCTGATCCCGATACCAACGAATTGGTCACGCTGGATAACGACATTCTGGTATTGGCCAATCCCGAAATCGCCAAACTGCCCAATTGGGTCATCGCGCTGGTCGCAGCGGGTGGCTTGGCGGCGGCGCTATCCACCGCCGCAGGCCTGCTGCTGGCGATCTCGTCGGCGATTTCCCACGACCTGCTCAAACGGACTTTGATGCCTGATATTTCCGAGCGACAGGAACTCATGGCTTCGCGTCTGGCGATGGCGGGGGCGGTACTGGGGGCAGGTTATTTGGGTTTGAACCCGCCGGGCTTTGCAGCCGGCACGGTAGCGCTGGCTTTTGGATTGGCGGCGTCGTCCCTGTTCCCAGCCTTGCTGCTGGGCATTTTCTCAAAGCGGGTGACTCGAGAGGGTGCTGTGCTGGGCATGCTGGCGGGGATCGGGGTGACGCTGGCGTATGTTTTTCAACACAAAGGGATCATGTTCATCCCTGGCACCAGTTTCCTTGGTGACCTGCCGCCCAATTGGTTCCTGGGTATCGAGCCAAATGCCTTTGGTGTGGTGGGTGCCATCGTGAACTTCAGTGTCGCGCTGACCGTGAGTCGCCTGACCGCGCCGCCCCCGGCGTCGGTGCAACAGCTGGTTGAAGAGATTAGAGTGCCAGTGTCTTCGAGCTAGCCGCTCGCGGCGAGTTGGATGTTGTCAATCAAGCGCGTTTCGCCCAGCCGCGCAGCGACGAAGAGTGCGCAATCTTGATCCATACGATCGACGAGTTGTAGCGTCGCAAGCTCCCTGAGCTCGAGGTAATCGACCGTAAATCCGGCGCGCTCCAGTGCCTCCCTGGCAGGGTCGATAATCGACGTCGGCGGACCGTCTGGCGTTGCCGTCAGGGCCGCGCCACAGCTTTGCAAGGTTTGCCGCAGCAAGGGCGCCACGGCACGTTCTGATGCGGACAGGTACTGATTGCGGGAGCTCAGTGCGAGGCCATCTTCCGCACGTTGAGTGGGCCCGGACTGTATGTCGATGGGCAGGCCGAGGTCGCCAACCATTTTCTTGATGATCAGTAATTGCTGAAGGTCTTTCTCGCCGAACACGGCAATGTCGGGGCCTACCAGCTGGAATAGCTTGTAAACCACGGTGCAGACGCCATCGAAGTGTCTCGGTCGATCCTTACCGCACAAAGCGTCGCCCAATCCGGGCACATGAATTGCCGTATGCGCAGCGCTGCCGTCCGGATAGATGTCGTCTGCGCTGGGCGTCAGAACGAGATCCACCCCTGCCTCCCGCAGCGCGTTTAGGTCGTCATCGAGCGTCCGAGGATAGGTATCCAGATCTTCATTTTCGGCGAACTGCATAGGGTTCACGAAAATCGACACCACCACCGCATCAGCTGCCGCGCGTGCCTGATTTACTAGCGCCAGGTGGCCGTCATGCAGGTTTCCCATGGTCGGCACAAATGCGACCCTGCGGGCGTGGTCCCTGAGTGTGGTCAGGTGTGTTTCGAGGGCGGCCGTGTCTGAGACGACAATCATTGTCCGAGCCTACGAGTAGGTGTGCTCTTCCTTGGGATACTCACCGGCCTTCACCGCATCAACAAAAGCCTTGAGCGCAGCCTGAATCGAGGGGGCCCCCTCCATGAAGTTCTGCACGAATTTGGGTGCGGTGTCCGTCATGCCCAGCATATCGTGGAGCACGAGTACCTGCGCGTCGGTGCCGTTACCTGCTCCGATACCAATGACCGGGATATCCAATTTCGATGAGATATCGGCGGCTAGCTCTGCAGGAATACACTCGAGTACCAGTAGACTGGCACCGGCGTCCTGAATCTCCACAGCGTCGGCCAGAATCGACTTTGCCTCTTTCGGCGTTCGTCCCTGCACTCGGTAACCGCCGAACACGTTGACCGATTGGGGAGTCAGTCCCAGGTGCGCGCACACAGGCACGCCTCGCTCAACCAAACGATGAATACTGTCGCTAAGCCAAGTGCCGCCCTCCAGTTTGACCATCTGCGCACCGGCTTGCATCAGCCGCGTGCTCGCATGGAGCGTGTCGTCGGCGTTAGAAAAGCTCATGAAAGGTAAGTCGGCGACAATCAGGGAATGGGGCCGCGCGCGAGCAACACACTCGGTGTGATAGGCCATTGCGTCCAGCGAGACAGGGATCGTCGTCTCGTGCCCCTGAAGTACCATGCCTAATGAATCGCCAACCAGAATGGTCTCCGCCCCGGCCTCGCTGGCAAGCCGCGCAAAAGTGGCGTCGTAGGACGTAATCATCACAAACTTGTCACCCGATGCCTTCATGGCATCCAAGGTGCTAATGGTGATGCGCTTGGTCATTCTGTCGACTCCCAACGGCTGCTTAACAGCAGGTTCTCAGCTAAAAAAGGTAGGGTTGAAGTAATGCCGACCCTTCTTAATGTTCAGCATGTAATCCACGAGCTGCTCGTAGTCCCTATCGCCCTGTGCCAGATCGATTTCATTGGCATTTACGATCAGTAGAGGCGCGGCATCGTAGTAAAGAAAGAACTCGCTGTACACCTCGTTCAGTTGTTCCAGATACCGCCGATCGATCAGCCGCTCGGCATCAATACCGCGGCGATCGATTCGTTCCAGCAGTCGATCGGGGCTGGCCTGCAGATAGATCACCAGATCCGGGACGGGTGCATCGACGCGCATCTTGCTAAATACCTTTTCGTACAGCGCGTACTCATCGGGCTCCAGATTGACTCGGGCGAACAGCGGATCTTTTTCCAGCACGAAGTCCGCGACGCGGGCCTGATCGAACATATCTCTCTGTTTCAGCTCGGTGATTTTCTGGACGCGCTGAAACAGAAAGAACAATTGAGTGGCGAGCGCCGTTTGCTGCCGGTTCTGATAGAACCGCTCCAGAAAAGGGTTCATCTCAGCTTCTTCAAGTAGCAAGTCGTAGTCAAACGTATCGGCGATGCGGCGGGCGAGGGTGGTTTTGCCTACGCCAATAGGCCCCTCCACTGCAATGTAGCTCGGCACCGTTCGGCCGCGCAGAGAGATGCCAGAAAAAGTGCTTTGCTCGGGCAACCCAATCGCTCCTGCAGTGATCATCGCGGGAATTCACACAATACGCGAATCGTTTGCCCTGCGCACTGCGCCTGAAGTGCTTCCAGGGTGCTCGTTCCCGGGAGGCAGTAGTCCTCGCCCAGCAATTCAATCATAGGATCTAGAACGAACCGACGTTCGTGGGCGCGAGGGTGGGGTAACACCAGATCGGTGGAGGTTATTTCGCATCTGTCGTAGGCCAGTAAGTCGAGATCGATGCAGCGTTCACCCCAGTGTCGAAGGCGTTTTCTGCCCATCTTGGTTTCCGTGGCTAAAAGTGCCGATAGCAGTTTCTCTGGGGCCATCGATGTGTGAAGTGAAATCACCGCATTGTAAAAATCCGGCTGGTCCTGAGGGCCATGGGGCGCGGACAAGTACACGCTTGAAGTCGCCTCTACGGTGATTTCTGGGTCACCGGCCAGCCGTCGATAGGCGGTCGTGAGTTGCGTCAGTGGCTCCTCCACATTGGATCCCAAACCCACCAACGCCTGCTTCATGAATCGCTATTTCTGCGCCGGCGCCGGGGGCGGCGTTCACTGCGTTCCTCCCGACGCGCTCGTGCACTACCTACCAATTCTGGGTACCGTTGCTGTTGGTCGGTCCAGAATGCAGAGCAGTCGTCGCCCAGCGCATCAGTTTGTTCCCGTAGTAGACGTAAATCGAATGAGGCGCGGAACCAGCGATGGGCCAGGTGGTCTTTGATTTTCTTTGGCTGCATGCGCTCTAGACGAGGTTGAAGATCCCAGATATCCCGCATCGCCAGAGAGAAGCGCTTGGGGATAGCGAGGTGCTGACACGCTTGTTGGACAATTTGTTGCCCTGCGCTGTGCATAGCTTGGATGGGCGATTCTCCGCTCACCGCAAGCTGCTCCGCGCATGCCTTTACAGCTGGCCAGTAAAGCGCAGCAAGTAGAAAAGCGGGGGTTACAGGCCGCCCGTCAGCAACCCGGCGATCTGTGTTGCCGAGCGCCAGCTGCTGCAGCTCAAGTGCAGGCTCCCCCTGCGTTGCTGGGGATGCCGCTTCGCCCATGAGAGAAGTGAGCAATTCGTAGTGCCTTAACAGCCTGAAAGTGGGAGCAGAGAAGCCGTTCATGAACAGCTTCAGCCACTCATCAAAGAGGCGTGCAGGCGGGATGTCTGTGAGTAACGTTCGGACTGATGAGATCGCCGACTCGGTATCGGATTCCAGATCAAACTGCAGACGCGCGGCAAATCGCACCACGCGCAACATGCGGACAGGGTCCTCGCGATACCGCGCTGCCGGATCGCCTATGATTCGAATCATGCGATCTGCAACGTCTGCCTGACCACCCAGCTGATCAATGAATTGGTGTGAGGAAGTGTCGTAGTAAAGCGCATTGATGGTGAGGTCCCGGCGCCTAGCGTCTTCCTCCAGAGATCCGTACACGTTATCTCTCAGTAGCCGGCCGGATTGACTGGCTCGGGCATCTTGTTCGGAGCGCTCCTCTTCATGACCGCGGCGAAACGTGGTGACCTCGATGATCTCCCGACCGACCCGCACATGAACGATCTGAAAGCGGCGTCCAATGATTCGTGCATTGCGAAAGCACTGCTTGATTTGCTCAGGAGTGGCATTGGTGGCCACGTCGAAGTCTTTGGGGTGCTTGCCGATCAGAAGATCGCGCACCGCTCCCCCGACCACGTAGGCGTCGAAACCGTTCTCTTGTAGTTGTTCAACCACGAACCGTGAACCCGGAGAAAAATCCGAGGGCTCAAAAACCGGTGCACCCAGCGTTTGCGACTTCAAGGAATGGTTATCCACCGTGACACGGGATCCTCGGGGCGACGTCGTTGCACACTTGCCAACGTGCCGGAGAGGGAAGCCAGCTGAAAATCAGCGAAAAGAGGTTGCCCAGAAAGAAACATGGGGAAGTTTCCTTCCCCACCCAGGTCCGTTATGACATCGTTTTTTTTATTGGGCCGATTATTATTATTCCGACTCTGCTTAAATAACTGCATGTCACATGCCATATTCAAAAAAGTGTTAAAAAACATCGCGTTGTCCAGTTTTTGACCGGATATCGGGGCCGGCAGGTCCAAAGAGTGTTACGTAATTGCACCGCAGTGTTACAAATTCTCACTAGAAACGAAATGTTCAGGCGGACTTTTGCTTTTGGCGGGGGATACCAAACCGCTGTCTCCGCTCCCAAAGGCATTTGCGGCTGATGCCCAGCTTTTGTGCCAGCTCCGTCTCATTCATCGCGTCCTGATGCTGCAGTACAAATCGCTGAAAGTAGTCCTCGAGTGACAACTCGCCGCCGGCGTCCTCCATCGATCCTACCTCAGCAGGCGGGTCATTCGGACTCTGCCGGCTTGTCTGTGACGAAGCCGATCCGGACAGCGTGATGTGCAGCTCTGCGCCCTGGGACATTACCAGACTGCGCTCGATCACATTTTGTAATTCGCGTACATTGCCGGGCCAGCGATGTGCCGCTAAAGCGTCACGGCTGTCCTCGGATAGCGGCTTGGCCGGCACACCGAGCTTGGCCGCTTGTTTGTCGATAAACCAATTCGCCATGGCGACAATATCGCCATCACGCTCGCGCAGCGCAGGAATATCCAGTCTCAGTACGTCGATCCGATAGAAAAGATCCTCCCGAAACTCGCTTCGCGCTGCCAGCTCTGCAAGATTACGATGGGTGGCGCAGATCAGACGTACGTCGACTCGCTTGCTCGTAACAGAGCCAATTCTGCGAATCTCCCCCTCCTGCATAAAGCGCAGTAAGCGAGCCTGGGCGGCGAGAGGCAATTCTCCGATTTCATCCAAAAACAGCGTCCCGCCGTCAGCAGCCTCAATCAAACCGAGCCGATTGGCAGTGGCGCCGGTGAAAGCCCCTTTTTCATAGCCAAACAATTCCGATTCAATCAGGGTTTCGGGAATAGCGGCGCAGTTAACGGTCACGATAGGTTTTTCACCGCGCATGCTGATGCGGTGCACTTGCCTCGCTGCAAGCTCCTTACCGGTCCCCGTCTCGCCCACAATCAGTACGGCAGAGTCAGTTCGAGCGACTCGAGCAATGGTGTCCTCGAGCGTTCGCATTCTCGAGCATGCTTCGCTGCGGAAGTAGTCATTTTGGCCTGCGTTAGCTTGAGAAGTTTGATACTCGGCACACAGCTGCCCGATCCACTCGGCAAGGTGTGCAGCATCAGCCTCGCGATCGCAGACATCGACTACTCCAGAGCGGGCTGCTTGCAACACGTTTTGCGGTCGTGATGTGGGCAGTAGGGCAGCGAGCGGAATAGGCCACACCGTTCGGTTGAGTGTCGTCAGATCGGCGAAAGCGGGATGCTGCCCTGCTATCACCAGATCGCATTGCGGTTGCCAGAGAGCGAGACGTCGCTCGTCTGCTGGGATATCAGTCAGCACGTCGGCCCCGGCGTGCTGACACGCTTCTGTCAAAGCTTCTAGCAATGCTGGATCTTTCTCAATTAATTGGATTCGCATGGGCCCTCGCGCTGTGCTCCGACTCGCCAATGTTACCGGCGATAGGTTGGCATGCGAGTTAAAAAGTAACACATTTACTGGAAGGTGTTTATTATCTTCTCATGCACCAGTGTTCAGTAGCGTGATCGAGAATCTCGGGCACACGGCGTGCGCTGCTCGATGGCGCGGGTTGCGCCAAGTGCTGCAAGCATTGACGAAGATTATGCTCAGGTTGACGGCTGTCGAGGGGTGGCGCGCCGGTCTGCTTGCTGAGCTTGTTGCCCGCCTCATCGACCAGAATCGTCACGTGGGCATAAGAAGGTGACTCCAGCCCAAGAAGGTGCTGTAACCAGCGTTGCCGATACGTGGATTCCAGCAGATCGGCGCCTCTGACAATGTGCGTGAAACTGGGCTTCGCATCATCAATCGCTGCGGCCAGTTGGTAGGCGTAGAGACCATCGCGGCGCTTTACAATGAAATCCTTTGGTGCAGTTTCAGCTAGAGGGGGTTGCTCTCCCAAAAAACGATCGCTAAACCCCTCTAGCCTCTCAGATGCGACTTTGACACGCAGACTATGCGGCGTCCCAGCACTGATGTTTTTTTCCTGACAGTGCTGCCCACAACAGCCGTTATCGTCGAGCATAGCTCGGGTGCAGAGACAGCGAAACAACCATCCCGATGACATGAGCCGATCAAGCGCGCTGTCGTAGTGTGACGAAGAATGCGATTGGTAAAGCACGGGGCCGCTCCATACCAGCCCGTGAGCAACGAGTGCCTTGGTGATGGCATCGCTGCTCCCTGCGACGGCCCTTGGGGGGTCGATGTCATCGATACGCAGCTGCCATTGTCCGTGATGGCGTCGCGCATCGAGGAAGCTGGCTAATGCAGCGACCAAGGAGCCCGCGTGCAGCGGCCCGGTCGGGGAGGGCGCAAAGCGCCCGCGATAGGAGTTGGAATCGGTGTCTGCTGGTGAGTCGTTCAACCCAGCTCCTGCCGCTCCTTGATCTCGGCCAGGGTTTTACAGTCGATGCACATAGTCGCGGTGGGCCTTGCCTCAAGCCGCTGAATACCAATCTCGATGCCACAGGCATCACAGTAACCGTAATCATCGTTCTGCAATCGGTCCAGCGTGGAATCGATTTTCTTGATCAACTTTCGCTCGCGGTCTCGCGTGCGTAACTCAAGACTGAATTCCTCTTCTTGCGTGGCACGATCGGCCGGATCAGGAAAGTTGGCCGCCTCGTCTTTCATATGCGAGACGGTTCGTGTGACCTCATCGACCAATTCACCGCGCCAACTGAGCAGAATGCCTCTGAAGTGTTCAATCTGCTCGTCATTCATGTAGCTCTCGCCCCGACCCGGCTTATAGGGCTTGAAGTCATCGAATTTCTGGAGTTCGCCCACCGCCCGCGCGACTTTTGCTGGGCTTTGCTTCTTGGCGGCTTTTTTGGCAGGTGCCTTTTTAGCTACGGCTTTTTTGGCAGGCGCCTTTT